>CAYYSM010000320.1:0-3259 GCA_964474225.1 uncultured Hyphomicrobiaceae bacterium | reverse complement strand
TGAACACGTCGCCACTCTCGCGCGTCAATTCCACCTCGGGAACTTCGATCACCGGAATCGTGCCATCCGCGCTCTCCGGCGGCGTGAACGACGGCGCGAACACCCGGGCCCATACCCGTTCCACACTTCCATCGTCCCGTACCTGCGCCCGCACCACGGCCTGCCCCGCGCTGACCTCGCCCACTGTCAGCCAGTCAATGTATGGCGCGATCCCCCCGCCGAAACTCGCAGCCAAGCCCCGCGTCTGCGCTACCAGCCCATCCGATGCGTCGAACCAGGCGTCGCCGGTGTCATCCAGCCACGGGCGCTGACACACGTAGTCATAATCCCCACACCGCTGCCCGCCCGCTTCCACCGTCGCGCGCCCCGCCAGGAACGCATCCCACATGCTCTGACCCTGACCCAACGCGCGCCAGAACCCATCGGAGAAGTACATCAACGGGACCGGCTGCCCTGGTAAGGGTCGCGGTGAGTAGGCCCACCATCGGCTGGTTGTGCTCGCTACGACCATCCGCCCGTGCCCCGTGATCTCTGCTAACCCCCAATCGCCGCGTTGGTAGGTGTCAATGAACGATCCGGAGAAACACGCATCCACAATGACGTTGATTTGATCTACCCCGCTCGTTGCTTCCAGGTTGCTCAACCACAGGTTGAGTTCGCCGGCAGTCACCACCTCTCCGATCTCGTTGTGGAAACGGTCCACTTTGCCGTGATCCGCCAGGTAGAGCCACAACGGCGCGCCCAGCCCCACTCGCGTCCGCGCCCAACCCTGAATCGCGTCGCGCACGTTAGCCTTCGTCGGTGTGTCATCGATTTCCGGTTTGCCGGTAGCGGTGCTGAGATACAAGATGTTTTCCGGCGCAAACCCGCCCTGGAGCAATGCCTGGTACGCCCAATCCGCCGTAGCTTCGATGATTGGTTGCACGTCGTCATTCAGTTTCAACCGCCCGGCCACGATGATAGCGGCGCCGGTAGGCTGCTGCGCCCGCACGCTCAGGTCGTAGTCCGTATCCGCGCCGTAGATGTTGAGGTCGTGTTGTAAGACGCGGATGTAGTATCGTCTTGTCGCCGGCGCGGTGAAGGTCAACGACGCCCCTGGCCCGAAGGCGTTGTCTTCTTCATCTATGGGTGGATCATCGCAAGCATCGTACAATTCCAGGACGGTGTCGGCGCGCGGGCCAGTGTTGCTCGTCTGGATAATGTAAGTCACACCCGCTTGCCCGTCGAACCACACCCAGTCGCTATCCTGCTCTTGGTGGAAGGTGTGCTGCTGGGCAGCGCCGTTAATCTGGATGGAGTGGGCTTGCGCGCAGGTGTCATCCGGTTCGTAATCGTCACCGCCAGTGCTGCCGCTGCTGTACTCGATGCGCAATGAGTTGACCACGGGCGAGCGATGCCGCCAGACTGGATCGGCGGTGAGTTCCGCACGCCAGCGCATATCGGAGCCGGTGGTGGTGAAGACGTGGGTGACGCCGGGCGTGACGGTGGCCCACGTCGCGCCGCCGTTGTTGGTGAGGGAGAATTGCACGTTGCCGCCGTTGAGGGTTGTGTCGGCGGTGAGGGTGGCCTGGGTGATGTCGGCAGCGAGGGTGTCCACAGTGCGGGATTGGGCGATGCCGGAAATGGCGTAGAAAAAGTCAGAGGCCACTGCCCGTTTCTCGCTACTCCATTGCGGTTGCCCTGACAGATTAAATTTCTTCAGAAACACATCGTAAGTGCCATTTCGAGCATCAGCCCATGCAACAAAAAAGTATCCGAGATGATCACTATCTATGTCCAGATATGCAACTCCAATAGAACAGTTGACATCGGTGTCCGTCACTAACAAATCGTCGGCCCATAGGCGATTACCATTTGAGTCAAATCGCTGCGCGTACACATCACCATTGGATACCCACACGACTATAGCATTGTCTTGAACATCTACTGTAACCCGGGGACTACAACCTGATGAAGCCACTGAAACATCAGCCCCCCACATAGCGTTACCACCTGCATCCAAAACCTGCAAGGTCACATAAGGAGACTGGCTATCCGCCATCCAAGTCACGTAACTCCGACCGCTTGAATCTATAGCTACTGCTGGATTCCATGACCATCGGTGCGACTGCTTGTTCACCCGTTGACCATTTCCCCAAAGCAATACACCGTCTGTACCTATACGTTGAGCCATGATGGTCTGCGTGACGTTCTGTCTATAATCCGGCCAGACTACAGTTACAGCATCGGCATGATTGGCTGCAACATCAATAGTATTAATATACTGATTTCCAGAGTTAACCACGTTGTTGACTCTCACATCTTGAATCCAAAGCCGCTCCCCTGCCTTTCCGACTCGTTGGGCATAAACATCAAATGGCTGTGATGAACCACTCCAATTTCGATGATCCTGCCAAACTATAATAGTGCTCCCGTCACTTAACATGGCGACTTCCGGAGAGTGGGGACTGATGAATCCTGCCCCTGAATCAACCGAAATCACAGACGGCCACCCTAAGTTGCCAGAAACGTCAATCTGCTGCGCTTGAACGTGGCCCCATACCCCCACAACATTGCTACCTATGCCATCTGCATCCAATTCGGCATCGAAATTATAGGTACCGACTTCGGATACCAGTTTTATATCGTGAGGCCAGATAGTATCTCCATTCTGGTCAAATCGCTGTGAGTATACTGCTGGGCTATTATTGGGCGGTTCGCTTCTGTTATCGACCCATAACAAAACAGCCTCACCGCTATCATTGGCAACAACAGATGGATGGTACTGCCTTGCAGCACCTGTGCCCGGGATTAATTGCCTTTCACGAATCCACAAAAGATTCCCTATCCTATCCAGGCGTTGAGCAAGTATGACGCCATCCCAGGTCCATACTGCAATGATATCTTCTCCACTTACTGTTGCTACAGCAGGCCGATACCCAGCGTCGCCTAATTGGATATCTTGAGTCCATACACGGTTGCCTATACCGTTTAATCGTTGAGCATAAACTTGATAAGAATAATCATCCATCCATATTACGATGACCCCATTAGCGCCATCAAGTATCAGCGCAGCACCACCATACCAGGCTGTACTATTATCAGAGTTCACCCGTATATCAGCAGTCCACAACTTGTTGCCGTTCTGACCAAGTCGCTGGGCATAGATGTCTGATTCTCCATATCGTTCTCGTTCTCGTTCATCATTCCACACCACAATTGCTCCACTGCTTCCGTCAGGAGAAATAGCGGGATTCGATTGTCCAGATGTACCTATATC
>CAYYSM010000319.1:0-3265 GCA_964474225.1 uncultured Hyphomicrobiaceae bacterium | reverse complement strand
GTCTTGAACCGCGCGTTGCCGAAGCCGCCATTGCCGCCGCGCGCCAGCAGCACGCGCTCGCCCGGCTCGGTGAGGTCCGCGAGCAGCGTCTCGTTGTCCTCGGCGAAAATCTGCGTGCCCGGCGGCACCTTGAGCGTTACGTCCTTTCCCTTCGCGCCGGTGCGGTTGCGCCCCGCTCCGTCCATGCCGCGACCGGCCTTGAAGTGCTGCTGATAGCGGAAGTCGATCAGCGTGTTCAGGTTATCCACGCATTCCGCCCAGACATCGCCGCCGCGTCCGCCATCGCCGCCATCCGGCCCGCCGAACTCGACAAACTTTTCGCGCCGGAACGACAGGCTGCCATTCCCGCCATTGCCTGAGCGGATGTAGACCTTGGCCTGGTCGAGGAATTTCATGGTAAATCAGTCCTTAACTGCGCGCGGCGCGTATGGCATACGGCGTCGCCTGAATGCCGAAAGTTAGAAGATGGAGTGCGTCCGTGTCCCAATTCTGGATCGTCCTGGGCGTGTCGCTTGTCAGTTTTGTCGCGATGGAAGCCTGCGCCTGGCTGTTCCACCGCTACATCATGCATGGCCCACTCTGGTTTATCCATAAAACCCATCATCGCCCGCGCCGCGGACTATTCGAGTTAAACGACCTTTTCGCCCTGGTGTTCGCCGTCATTGCCGCCCCGCTGTTTTATTTCGGCGCGCGGGGCTATCCGCCGCTGCTCGGCATCGCATTGGGCATGATCGGCTATGGCGTGGCCTATTTCCTCGTCCATGACGTGCTGGTCCACCGCCGCGTCGGGCATCGCTTCACGCCCGCGCGGGGCTATCTGCGGCGCGTTCATCAGGCGCATCACATGCATCACGCCGTGCGCGAGCGCGACGGAGCCGTGTCGTTCGGCTTCCTGATGGCCCCTCGCCCTGAAACGCTCGCCAAGAAACTCAGGGAGCGCCACCGCCAAGGCGCGCCAGCGGAATAGCGCGATCGGTGGTAGGCGGCGTTAACCATTTCGGTTATCCTAGCCTTGAGCTCAGGAATGGCGCGAGGGCTGCGGTGTGGATGCGCGAAACGGCGATCGCTTATCTCAACGAAACCGTGGACACCCTCCGCCATCAGAATGATCTAAGCCCCGATAACCCGGCCGTCACAGAGACGCTGCGGCATCTGGTGGCCACCCTGCGCGGATGGCATCTCGAGGGCTTCGGGGGCGCGCTAACGGACGAGCCGGCGCTGGCCGACGCACGTTCCGAGTTGCCGCGCCTTTGCGGGGCTGCTGAGTGCCACCTTGAAAAATGGTGGTGCCGCAAGGCCCTGGCAAGCGATGCGCCCGCGCGCGTGCTATCGGACTTCTGGTATCTGCCGAACTATCTGAGCCTGCGCGACGCCGAAACCGCACTCGCCGGGCGAGAGGCGCTGCGGAATGGCGTATTTCTCGGCTGCGGCGCGCTGCCTCTTACCGCGATACTGCTGGCGCAGGCAGATGAGCGCATGCGGTTGCGCTGCGTCGATGCGGATGCCGAGGCCTGCGAACTGGCGGAGGCGTTGATCGGCGCGCTTGGCCTGCAGGATCGGATCGCGGTGATCCACGCGCGCGCTGAGGCGAGCGCAGTGCCCGAGGGCGCGACGGTGATCTGCGCCAGCCTGCTGGATGCGCCCGGGCTTTACGCGCATCTGGCGGCGTCCGGCGCAGCGCGGCTTCTGATCCGCGATGTCGAGGGCGTCTTCCAATGGCTGTACCGCCCTGCCGGGCAACCCGGCCCGCCCTTTCGCCAGCGCGCCAAGACGGCCCCGGCGCCTGCGCGCATCAATATCACGCGCAATTTCGAGCGCAGCTTCGCGCCCTGAAACTTGGCGCTGGCGCCCCGCGCGCCTAAGTGATATCATGATATCAAATCGAATGAAGGAGGTGCGGCATGGCGCAGCTGATTGTCCGCAATATCGAAGACGAGGTGAAGGAGCGCATCGCCCGGCGCGCCCGCGCGCATGGCCACAGCATGGAAGAGGAAGTGCGGCGCATCCTGCGTGAAGCCGTGGGCGAAGAGGCGCGGCCATCCGACGAGCCGGGCCTGGGCACGCAGCTCGCGCGGCATTTCGAGCAGCATGGTTTATCCGGCATCGAACTGCCTGAAATGAAGGGGCAAGAAGCCAAGCCGGCAATCTTTGACTGATGGCGCGCGGCCAAGTGCTTAGCTGGCGCGTCGGGCGGCGGCGATGATCGTCGTCGATACCAACGTGATCTCGGCTTGCATGCGGGCGAAGAAGAACAGCGCCGTACTCGCCTGGCTCGACCGCCAGCTCCCGCCAGACCTCTGGACCACAACGATCTGCCTGTTCGAGCTGCGCTACGGCATCGAAGCCCTGCCGGACGGCGACCGCTTTCGGCACTATCTCGAGACGAGCTGGCACGACATTGGCAGCCGCATCTTCGGCAACCGCATTCTCGACTTCGATTCGCTCGCGGCGGATAGCGCTGCCGAGCTGGCCGGACTGCGCCGGAAGTCGGGCCGGTCCGTCGAGTTTCGCGACACCTTCATCGCCGGGATCGTCCGCGCGCACGGCGCAACACTCGCCACCCGCAATCTGCGCGATTTCCACGACGCCGGCATCCGGCTGGTGAATCCCTGGACCGAAACCGCAGACTGACCTTGCATTGGCGCGGGGATAGGCTGATATAGTCTATACGGGAAGTTGGCGCCGGACGTTTGCCTCGCCAACCGGGTCAGGTCCGGAAGGAAGCAGCCCTAACGAGTCCCAAGCGGGTCGGTGTCCAGCTTCCCACCTCATGCGCTTCAAGTGGCGCGCCGCGTAGGCCGGTTTTCCACTCTCGCTGAAAAGGCTCCCGGGCGAGCGATGAGCCGATCCTCCAAAAAGCCGGGCGGCAAGGCCAACGGCAATTCCCGCAAAAACGATGCCGCGCCGCCCGAGCACCAGCCGGGCGCGCCCTATCTCGTGCTCGCGCGCAAATATCGTCCCCACCGCTTTGAGGACCTGATCGGCCAGGACGCGATGGTGCGCACGCTGCGCAACGCCTTCGCCACGGGGCGCATCGCGCAAGCCTACATGCTCACCGGCGTGCGCGGCGTCGGCAAGACCACGACCGCCCGCATACTGGCGCGCGCCCTCAACTACGCAAGGCCCGGGGAAGACGCCGTCCCGACCCTCGATCTCGCGGAAGAAGGCGAGCATTGCCGCGCCATCATGGAAGGCCGGCATATGGACGTCATGGAGATGGACGCGGCGTCGCACACCGGCATCGACGACATCCGCGAGATCACCG
>CAYYSM010000318.1:0-3267 GCA_964474225.1 uncultured Hyphomicrobiaceae bacterium | reverse complement strand
GGCGCGCAGACCATGCAGGGCGCGATCCGCGATCTGCTGCCCGAGGCGAATTTCATCTCGCGCCCGCGCCTGTCGAAGCTGAGCTATGCCGGGCAAAAGAAGATCAGCCGGCTGCCGCGCCGCTCGGCGATCGTGGCATTTTCCGCCAGCGACGTTTACGCCATCGCCGAGCTGATCCGCCGCCAGCGCGGCGGCGCGGCGGTCGTGCTCGGCGCGCTCAGCCCGCGCACGCGCAACGCCCAGGTGGAGCTGTACCAGTCCGGCGATGTTGACTTCATGGTGGCCACCGACGCGATTGGCATGGGCCTCAATCTGGAGGTCGATCACGTCGCCTTCGCCGGCCGGCGCAAGTTCGACGGCCGCGTCCACCGGATGCTGACGCCGGGCGAAACCGGGCAGATTGCCGGGCGCGCGGGCCGCTACATGAATGACGGCACCTTTGGCGTCACCGGCGAATGCGACCCGTTCGACGCCGATCTGGTCGCCAAGCTGGAAGACCACGACTTCGACCCAGTCAAGATCCTGCAATGGCGCAACGCCAATCTCGACTTCTCGACGCTGCAGGCGCTGCAGAAAAGCCTGAACGAAGTCCCGGCCTCGCCGCGGCTGCAGCGCACGCGCGAAAACGATGACGTGGCGGTGCTGGAGCGCCTCGCCGGCGACCACGAGATCATCGACGCGACGACCACGCCCGAGAGCGTCGCGCGGCTGTGGGACGCCTGCCAGGTGCCGGATTACCGCAAGATCTCTGCCGCCAGCCACGCAGAGCTGGTCGCCAGCCTGTATCGCTTCCTCATCAGCGATAACGGTATGATCCCCGAGGACTGGATCGAGAAGCAGGTGCAGCAAGCCGCCTCGACCGAGGGGGACATCGATACGCTGGCGGGCCGCATCAGCCTGATCCGCACCTGGACCTTCGTTTCCAACCGGCAGGGCTGGCTCGCCGACCCGGAGTACTGGCAGGGCCGCACTCGCGAGATCGAGGACAACCTGTCCGACGCGCTGCACCAGCAGCTTGCCCAGCGCTTCGTTGACCGGCGCACGAGCGTGCTGATGAAGCGCCTGCACGACAAGAGCGCGCTCGATGCCGAGATCGAGGACGACGGCAAGATCTTCGTCGAAAATCACTATGTCGGACAGCTTCACGGCTTCCGCTTCACGCCCGACACCCACGCCTCCGGAGCACAAGGCAAGGCGGCCCGGCACGCGGCCTCGAAGGTGCTGGCGCAGGAGCTGGCGCGGCGCGCGGACCGGCTGGCCAGCGCAAAACCGGAAACGCTGGCGCTGACGCGCAACGGCGCGATCACCTGGAACTGCGAGGAGGTTGCGCGGCTGGAAGGCGGCGAGGACGGCTTGAAGCCGGGCATCCAGTTGCTCGCCGACGAGCACATGAACGCGCCGGACCGCGACAAGGTCATCGCCCGGCTGCGCACATGGCTCGATCATAACATCGCGCAGCGGATCAAGCCGCTCGTGGACCTGGCGGCTGCGAGTGACGTTGACGGCATCGCGCGGGGGATCGCCTTCCGCATGGTCGAGAATTTCGGCTCCCTCAAGCGCGAGACCGTCGCGGAGGAAGTGCGCGGGCTGGACCAGACGGCGCGTGCGGGGCTGCGGAAATACGGCGTGCGCTTCGGCGCCTACAACATCTTCTTCCCGGCGCTGCTGAAGCCGGACGCGGCGGAACTCTTGCTGCTGCTCTGGGGCCTGAAGCACGGCGCAGAGGCGGGCCTCGACCCCTACGCGCTGCCGGAAATGCCGCGCCCCGGCCTGACGTCGGTGACAGCCGACCTTGCACTGCCTGAAGGTTTTTATCGCGCTTGCGGTTTCCACGTTTGCGGCAGCCGTGCCGTGCGCATCGACATTCTGGAGCGCCTTGGCGATCAAATCCGCCCGCTCGTGTCGTGGAAGCCGAACGGTGAAAACGCCGAAGCGCCGGCCGGCGCGCTTGGCGGCGGCGCGTTCAAGGTGCAGCCGGACATGATGGCGATCCTTGGCTGCTCGCAGGAGGAGCTGAACGGCGTGCTCAAGGCGCTCGGCTACCGTCTGGAGCGCCGCCCGGTGACGCCGCAGCCGTTGGAGACTTTGGCGGATGGCGCGGCCGAGCCAACGGCAAGCGAGGCGGCGCAGACCCAGCCAGCGGCGACAGCCAATGGAGAGGCCGCGCAGACCGACGCGACGGCCGAAGCCTCGACCCCCGCAGGCTCTGATGGCGAGGCGCAAGCGGTCGAGACGCAATATGAGGAAATCTGGCGCCCACGCCGCCGGCCAGAACGGCGCAGGCGTCCGGCCCAGCACGAAAGCGCCGCCAAGGGCGACGCGCGCAGCGCGCCCCGCAAAGCCACGCAGCAGAACGGAGAGCAGGCCCGCAGCGCTAAGCCCGCGCATGAGAAGCGAGGGCCGAAGAAGAAGCGCGCGGCGCCCGGCAAGTCACAGCCGAAGCCCGCGGCCAACGCTGGCAAGAAGCAGCCGGCTGTCGACCCGGATTCGCCTTTCGCCGCGCTGCAGGGGCTGAAAGAGAAGATGGAACGCGACATGCAGGAGCGCGCCTGAGTGCCACGCCAGGCCCGGAAACGCGCAACCCGCCCACCTGTAAAGCCGGAGACCGCGCCTGGCCCGCAGGCGGACGAAACAGCCACCCAGCGGCTCGACAAATGGCTCTGGTTCGCCCGCTTTGCGCGAACCCGCAGTCTGGCGGCGCGGCTGGTGGAGGACGGCAAGGTGCGGGTCAACCGTGAGAAAATCCTGAAACCGGCACAGAGCGTGCGGCCCGGCGACGTGATTACGGCCGCCATCGGCGGGCGCGTGCGCGTTGTCAGGATTGCGGCCCCGGGCGCACGGCGCGGCCCCGCAGAGGAAGCCCGGACGCTCTATGAAGACCTGACCCCGCCAGCCGAGCCTGCGAATGCCAACGCCGAGACCCCTGCGGCCGCCCCAGCGCGCGCCCGGCGCTGGCCGGCCAACAAAACGCGAGCGGCGCAGACTGGATGCCGCGCGCACGCAGGCCGCTGACGCCGACCGCTCCTGAGCCTGTCCAGTGAAAACCGGAGCGCGCAACGCGCGCCGATTTATTGCGGTGTCGCCACGCGCAATAATGGTCCCACCCCGCTGAGCGTGCTCCAGCCGAAAAAATCCACGATCGCGACAACATTCGCGCTCGCTTTAACGCTCCGTCAAGACGTGTAAGTCACAACTCATACAACCGAAGCGCGCATAGCCACATGAACGCAACGCGTTTCGGCCTGCTCCCGCACCCGAAGGAGCCCC
>CAYYSM010000317.1:0-3276 GCA_964474225.1 uncultured Hyphomicrobiaceae bacterium | reverse complement strand
GCACTGCCCGACCCCGGTGATGTCATCCTTCTCGCCCTCCACCGTCATCAGCGCGGTGCGCCGGATCACGCCCGGGTCAATGCGCTGGCCGCGATGGGTCATCTCGCCCCTGGGCAGCCTGTGGCGCACGAACACCTCATCAACCGTCTGAAGATAAAACTCCGCCGTCAGGTCCATGACAGCGAGATATTCGTCGTAGAATTTGCGGTGCTTCTCCGCTGAGTCGCCGTCGCCCTTCACAAGATTGAAGAACAACTCACGATGCGCGTTAATGTGGCGATCGAGGTTCATGGTCATGAAGCCGGTGAGCTGGAGAAAGCCGGGATACACCGAGCGGCCATAACCGGCATTGGGCCAGGGAACCGTCGTGACGACGTGGCGGGCGAACCATGCCGTGCCGCGCTTCTCAGCAAGATCGTTGACGACCGTCGGGTTAATGCGTGTGTCAACTGGCCCACCCATGAGGATCATGCTGCGCGGCACATGCGGCGACTGGCGCGCCTCCATGTCCGCGACCGCCGCCAGCACCGGCACCGAAGGCTGGCAGACGGCCATGACATGCACGTCGCCGCGGAACAGCGCGATCATCTCCTCGACATAGTCGATGTAGTCGTCGAGATCGAAACGCCCGGCCGCGCGCGGCACACGGCGCGCATCCTCCCAGTCGGTGATGTAGACATCGTGCTCCGGCAGCATCGCCTCGACCGTGCCGCGCAACAGCGTGGCGAAATGCCCGGACATCGGCGCGACGATCAGCACGCGGGGCTGGCGCGCGGCGCGCGAATCCAGCGTGTCCCGGCGGAAATGCAGCAGCCGGCAGAACGGCTTGCGCCAGACCGTCTCCTCCTCCACGCGGACATTGCGCCCAAAAACCTCGGTGTGATGGATACCGAATTCCGGCTTGGGATAGCGGCGGGTGGTGCGCTCCAGCAGCTCGCAGGCCGCAACCGTTCCCTGGCCAAAGGCCGTCCGCCCCAGCGGGTTGAACGGGTTGCGCAGCATAAGGCTGCAGGAGTCGCTCGCCGCCCGCGCAGGCCCCATGGCGGCGGTCGTCATCTCAAAGAGGTGGTAGAGCAATGGCTAAAACCCCGCATCTCTTGCCCGTGTCCCAAAACGGGACACGCAAATCAGCCGTTAACATACGCCCTTTGCTGCACCGCAACAATGGCAGCGGTGTGGACGGGCTGTCCGGCTGTTGAGAAGCGGGAGGTTATTGAGCCGCGGGGGCCGCGCCAATATGCGCGGCGGTCTTTTCCCCGCCGAGTTCGCGGCGCAGCCGCTCGGTCATCTTGTCGATGCTGTCGCCATAAGCGAAATGGGTGACGTATTCGCCATTCTCGTCCATCAGGTAGGTGAAGGCGCTGTGGTCCATGGTGTAGCCGCTTGCGGAGCCTTCCAGCTCCACCTTGGCGTAATAGGCGCGATACGCCCCCGCCGCCTTGCGGATCTGCTCCGGCGTGCCGGTCAGACCCACGATTTGCGCGCTGAAGTTGGACACGTATTGCGCTACGCGCTCGGGCGTGTCGCGCTCGGGGTCGACGGTGATGAAGAGCGGCGTCACTTCGTCCGCCAGCGGGCCAAGCCGGTCGAGCGCCACGCTGATGCTGTTGAGCTTGGCCGGGCAGACATCCGGGCAGTTCGTAAAGCCGAAGAAGACGAGCATGTGCTTGCCAGCGTAGTGGGCCTGCGTGACCGTCTCACCCTTGTGATTGACAAGCTCGAATGGCCCGCCGATCAGCGCCTTGCCACTGCTCTCGACGGTCTGGGTGGAAGGCTGCTGCTCCATCTGTTGCAGCGCAAGGTGGATGCTGAACCCTAGCGCGAACGCGACGAGCAGGAACAATCCATATCTGACCCAACGCAGCATCGTTGCCTCCTCCGATTTGCCTATGAAATAATTGCAGAGTTCCGGCTCGGCAATGGCCTGCGCAAGGACATCGCGCCGCACGATCCACAAGCGAAGGAGCCTGTCACTTTATGACAGGTCCGAATCAACCGATACAGTAATCGGGTACGTGGGAGTGATGGTCCGGTGGGCGAAAACGACAGTCGGAATGGGGATACATGACTGCGATGGAGGCGGAATCGCCCGATCCTGGTGGCGCGCCTCCGGGGGCCGGTTGGCATATTTCGCCCCAGGCCGGAGCTTTTGCCACCGCCGCGCGTCCTCCGCGCTTCTGGCTGCGTTGGCTCCTGCCGCTTATGGCGTTCGCGCTGCTGATTGGCTTGAGCGCGCGCATCGCTGTTCATCTCATCGACGCGCGCGCAACCATGCTTGCGCAAGCCGAGCAGCGACTCGACATGGCGGGCGCGCTCGTCGCCACCCAGATTGATCGTATGCGCGCGCAGCCGCGCCCCGCGCCGCCAGCCGAATCCGAGCCCGAAGCGGATGCGCAGAAACCCATTGCTCTCTACGACGCATGGCGCGCGGCCCTGTCCAAGACGGGATGGGCGCTGCGCGACGCGGACTATCACGTTGCCGTCGCCGTCGATGCCGAAGGCCAAGCCATTGCCGAACAGCCCGTGCGCGGCCACGCTGGCAAGCCGGTCAGCACACTCGACGAGAATACCGCCCACCTGCTGCGCGCCGAACGTCCGCTCGCCGATGGCGGGAAAGTCATCGTGCTCGCGCGGCCGCAAAACGCGCTCCGCGTCTGGTTCCGCGACCTTGTGCTGTTCGGTGCGCTCGGGCTGGTCGCGGTGCTGACGGCCGGCGGCATCTTCTGGCTGTTCCTGCGCCAGCTTGGCCGGCACAGGGCGCTGCTCCGCTCCGCCGAGGCTTTCCGCAGCGATATGGACGCCGCGCTACATGGCGGGCGCGCGGGCCTGTGCTTCTGGGACATCGTGCGCGGCGAGTTGCGCATGACCGGCTCGGTATTCACCTCCCTCGGCCTGGACGCCCCGGCCGGCGCGATCGCGTTCAGCAAGTTCCGCGGCCTGCTGCACCCGGAGGACGATCTCTACAGCAGCATCAACCGCGCCATGAAGGACGGCACCCCGGACTTCGCCGCGCGCTTCCGCATGGCCGATGCGCAGGGCGACTGGGTGTGGTTCGAGATGCGCGGGCGGATTTTCCAGGGCGGCTGGCAGGCGCAACCCGTCTTCCTCGGCATGATCATGGAGGTTCCAAGCGACGAGCGCCGCGAAAGCCGCGACGTGCAAATGGCCGCGCGGCTGACCGAGGCGCTCGACAGCGAGCAACACGCGATCGCGCTGTGGGACAGCAGCGAGCGGCTGGTGTTCTGCAACCGTCGTTTTCTGGAGCTTTACGAACTC
>CAYYSM010000316.1:0-3277 GCA_964474225.1 uncultured Hyphomicrobiaceae bacterium | reverse complement strand
TGACGCAGACACCGATTTTTTCGGGCGGGCCGGTCGTTTGATGGGAGAAATGCGCTTTCGGCTCCGCGAGCCATCGTAAAATGGATTGCCGCGCCTCGCTCGCCAACGCTTTGGTTTGGTCGATTCGGTCCCTCATACAGCGAAACTAATCGTTATTTAGCTATATGTCGATATGTTTGACTGAAATTGGAGCAACGAAGTTTCCTTGCTCGGCAGTGGGTCAACCGAAGCTGGTCCGTTTTTCAAGCATCTCTTATCGACGTGCAAAATGCGCCGGGCTGGCATATATCCCGTGCAGACACGCGACACGCCGGGCAAAAGGAACGGCCATGCAATTCTCAAGCATCGAGACCGCCATCGAGACGATCCGCCAGGGCGGGATCATCATCGTTGTCGATGACGAGGACCGCGAGAACGAGGGCGACTTCATCTGTGCAGCGGAGGCGATCTCGCCGGAGAAGGTCAACTTCATGCTGGGCGGGCGCGGCCTGTTATGCGTGACCGTGACTGAAGAAGCGGCGCGCAGACTCGACCTTGCGCCCGCAGCGAAATCCAGCACGGCGCTGCAGAACACCGCCTTCACCGTCTCGGTGGACCACGTTTCGACCAACACCGGCATCTCCGCCGGCGAGCGCGCGACGACCATCGCCGCGCTGGCCGACCCCGCGGCTCGACCGGAGGATTTCGCGCGGCCCGGCCATGTGTTCCCGATCGTCGGGCGCGAGGGCGGCGTGCTCATGCGCGCGGGGCACACCGAGGCCTCCATTGACCTCGCCGCGCTGGCAGGGCTGGCTCCGGCCGGCGTGCTGATCGAGATCCTGAACGAGGACGGGACCATGGCGCGCCGCGACGACCTCGCCAAGCTGGCGGCGCAGCATGACATGCCGATGATCACCATCGCCGACCTGATCCGCTACCGCTATCGGCACGAGCAGATCGTCAAGCGCCTCGCCGAGGCTAGCCTTCCGACCCGCTACGGCGATTTCCGGCTGATCGCATACGACGTCGCCTACAGTGAGGAGCAGCCCGTCGCGCTCGTGAAGGGCGATCTGAGCAAGGCCGAAGCGCCGCTCGTGCGCGTGCATGCCGCTTCGCTGACAGGGGACGTGCTGGAGAACCTCCGCGAGGATGGCGGGACGACGCTGCATCAATCGCTCGCGCGCATCGCCGCGGAAGGCGCGGGCGCGATCGTCTATCTGCCGCAGGACGCGCGCGGCATCGGCCTTCTGGAGCAGCTGAAGCGCTATCACGACCGCGAAACGCCATCCGAGCGCAGCCCGAGCCAGGAGAGCGACGCGCGCGATTATGGCCTGGGCATTCAGATTCTCAAGGATCTCGGCCTGTCGAAAATCCGCGTACTGACCAACACGCCGAAGCCGACCGACGCCTTCATCTTCGACGGATTCGCGCTGGAGGTGGTCGAGCAGGTGCCGATTTCGGAAAACGGCGCCGTGGATGGCGGCGAACCGGAAGGCGCGCCGCGTCTCGTTTTCAGCAGCGAGACCTGACTGCTACCGTTCCGGGGAGGAATATTCCCCATTGAAATAGACCAGGGGGGCCGCATCGGGATTGTGGCGGGTGCCGTGGACCAGCTCGCCCAGAACGATCTGATGATCCCCGCCGGGGTAGACCTCCTCCACACGACACTCCAGCGCCGCCAGGACACCTTCCAGGACAGGCGCGCCCAACCGTCCCTCATGGGTGGGGACACCCTGGAACTTGTCAGGACGCCTATGGGCGAAGCGGTTTGAAATCTCCTCCTGACCGCGCGCGAGGAAGTTGACGCAGAAGATGCCGCTGGCGCGCAGCGCCTTCAGGGTCTCGGAATCGTTGCGCAGGCACATGAGCAAAAGCGGCGGCTCCAGCGAGACGGAGGTCACGCTGTTCATCGTGACGCCATGGGCGCGGCCTTCGCCGTCGCGCGTCGTCACGACGGAAACGCCCGTCGGCCACAGGCGGAAGCAGGCCTTGAACTCCTCGGGGCTCGCGCGGAACGCCTCCGCGTCCGTCTTGTCCTTGGGCCAGAATGTCATGCGCTATCCCTTTTCTCGCGGCCCGAAGATCGCCGAGCCGACCCGCACCCATGTCGCACCGAATTCCACCGCTGTTTCGTAATCCGCGCTCATGCCCATGCTCAGCTTCGACAGCCCGCATGAGTCCGCCAGCTTGGCGAGGAAGGCGAAGTGGATGGCCGGCTCCTCGTCGATCGGCGGAATGCACATCAGCCCCTCGATCTGGAGGCCCAGCTCGTCCTGGCAATAGCGCGTGAAGTCCGCGGCCTCGGTGGGCGCGATACCCGCCTTGTTCGGCTCTTCGCCCGTATTGACCTGAACCAGCAGGCGCGGCGACCGCCCAACCTCTGACATTTCACGTGAAACAACGCGCGCGATCTTCGGCCGGTCGATGGTCTGGATCACGTCGAAAAGCTTTACGGCCTCGCGGGCCTTGTTGGATTGCAGCGGGCCGATCAAGTGCAGCTCAATATCCGGCCAGCGCTCTTTCAGCGCCGGCCATTTGCCCTGAGCCTCCTGCACACGGTTCTCGCCGAAGACGCGCTGCCCCGCCTCGATGACCGGGATGATCGCCTCCGGCCCGAAGGTCTTGGACACGGCGACGAGATGAACCTCGGCGGGGTCGCGTCCGGCCTCCCGCGCGGCATCTGCAATCCGCGCGCGAACGTCGGCCAGCCGCGCGGCGGCGGTCTCCGGTGCTGTCACTGTCGTCATCGGCTCGTGCACAAGCGTTCTCCTGACGGGGCCGCAATGCCCCGCAACTCACCAGACCTCACAGCGCATTGCAACGACCACGGCGGCGTGGAAGAAATGCGCATCGGCACGCCATCATGCCTTGACCGGCCGGGCGCTTTTGCCCTCATATCCCGTCTAACATGAACAGCGAATATTCTGGGCCTCCGGCCCTGGCATCAACCTTACCATCCACAAATCGGACGTCATGGCCAGCGAGAGATACAACGCACCCGAGCGCGAGAAACATTGGCGTCAGGTCTGGCGCGAGCAGGACGTTTTCCGCACGCCGGAGACTTCAGACCGCCCGAAATACTACGTGCTCGAGATGTTTCCCTATCCGTCCGGGCGCATCCATGTCGGCCATACGCGCAACTATACCATGGGGGACGTTGTGGCCCGCTACAAGCGCGCGCAGGGCTATGACGTGCTGCACCCGATGGGGTGGGACGCCTTTGGGATGCCGGCGGAGAACGCCGCCATGGCGAAGGGCGTGCACCCGAAGGAATGGACCTACGACAACATCGCGACAA
>CAYYSM010000315.1:0-3292 GCA_964474225.1 uncultured Hyphomicrobiaceae bacterium | reverse complement strand
CAAGCAGGTGGCCGGCGATCTGCAAAAGGAAATCCCCTCGCTGCGCACCTTCGTCACGCTCTCGCCGCTGCCCGGTTTCCGTCGCTGGCTGGAGCGCGCCCGCGAGGGCCACGACCTCGATTACCTCAACGACCAGCAGCGCGCCGCGCTGGAGATCGCCGACAACGACCACTGGTGGAGCGACGAGGAGAGCGCGGAGGCCTTGCGGCCCGTGCTCATGGCCGCCTGCGCGCATTACCTGCTGCTGGCCAAGAACAGCGGGGGCCTGCCCGCCGACCCGGTCGCGCGGTTTCATCTCGGCAACGGGGCGCGGCTGGAGCGAATCAACTGGCTGGGCGACGTATCCGAAAAGGGCCTGCGCGAATCGCTCGGGCTGATGGTCAACTACCAGTACGTGCTCAAGGACATCGAGCGGAACCACGAGGCGCTCGTGAATCAGGGCGCCATCGCCGCGTCAAAGGCCGTGCGCAGCCTTCTGCTGACCAGCGAATCGTCGAAAGCCCTCGTCACGACGGGCTAAACCGTCTTTCCCCTCCGCATTCAACCGTCATGGCGAGGCCCGTTGGGCCGAAGCCATCCAGCGGCAAATGCGGGATCCACTTGTCGTCCCGCGTGCTGCGCAGCACCCCGGTGATGCGCTGCTAACGCGGGATCGCCCTCAGTTCATTCCGGTTCCGATCCCGTGTCTGCGCAGCAGGACGATGTCCCGCAGCGCGCACGGGATGACCGGGGACAAGCGGCACGAAGCGCCGCTTCGCGCCTGTCCCGGCCCATGAGCCGGGGCACGGGATGACGATTTGGGGCGCGCGTTCCCCCGTCGTCGTGCCCCTGATCACACCCACGGTGTTATCCACACCTCACAGTGGATGATGCAGAAACACAACAACCTATGAGTGTTTCCCGCTTGGGTTGCGGTTTATGATTGAAGCAACCTGAGCCGCGCGTTACGCCTTCATCTGCAACCTGAGGATGCGGCATAGGGCGTGGCTCCCGTTAGGCGCGTCCAACGCTTGAGGGCAAGCGCAAAACTGAGAAGCGCGTCGACCTCTGCACGGATCAACTGACTGCAACCACCGAGTGGAGAAAAGGATGATCGGGGGACTTATGAAAACAACGAGCCATTACGCACTGGCTGCGGCGGCCGGTCTGTTCGTGGGCGCGCTTGCGTTCACGCCGGCGAAGGCGGCCGATCTGGGCGGCGACTGCTGCGCCGACCTGGAAGAGCGCGTCGCCGAGCTTGAGGCAACCACTGTCCGCAAGGGCAACCGCGTTGTCTCGGTTCAGCTTTACGGTCAGGTCAATAAGGCGCTGTTTGCCTGGGATGACGGCGTCGAATCGGACCTGTACGTGGTCGACAGCGATATCTCCTCCTCGCGCTTCGGCTTCCGCGGCAGCGGCACGATCGAGCCGGGCTGGACCGCTGGCTACCGGATCGAGATCGAGATGCAATCCGCGCCCTCGAACGAGGTCAGCCAGGATTACGCTGGCCTGCCGGGTGACGACGGCGTCGATGGCGAGGGCGACATCGCGACCCGCCGCGCGTCTGTCTATGTCGACAGCGAGCGGTTCGGCCGCGCCACGATGGGTCTGACCTCGTCGGCCACGGACGACCTCGTCTACACCTATCTGGGCAGCGTGAACGTGACCGGCGCCGAGTTCTTCGGCGGTGGCCTGCGCGTTCGCACCAACGATGGCGGTTTTGCTGGAACGAACCTCGGGATCACGGCAGGTCCTGGCGGAGACTTCGCCGGCTCGATCCCGCTGTCCGGGATCGCGACGGACACCGATATCGGCCGCTGGGACGCGGTGCGCTACGACAGCCCGTCGCTCTACGGCTTCATCTTCTCTGCCGCCTGGGGCGAGAGCGACAACTGGGACGTCGCGCTGCGCTTCAAGAAGGAGTGGAACTCGATCCAGTTCGTCGCCGCGGCCGGTTATCGCTATGAAGGGGACACGGATAAAGTCTTCTTCGATGACGGCGCCGGCCGCGTGCGTCTTGACGATGGTGACGCATTCGAGGTGAGCGACAAGGAGAGCTTCATCCTCGCCGCCGGCATCAAGCACGTCCCCTCTGGCATCTTCCTGAACGGCGTCTGGGTTCAGCAAGATCGCGACGACCTTGACCGGCAGATCGTGGATCAGGCTGTTTCCGCAGAAGTTCCTTCTCTCGGAACCATCGACCTCGACGACGCCCGCTTTGCCGAGGACGAAGCAACCTACTGGCAGGTGTTCGGCGGTATCGAGAAGAACTGGACGGGTTATGGCCTGACCTCCTTCTTCGGCCGCTACATCAGCTATGAAGGCTTCGGTGCCGGCCGCTATGGCTTCTTTGGGGTCTCGGATGCGGCGGACTTGCCTAACGCTGACACAGCTACGTTCAACGGGTTCATCACCGATTCGCAGGTTAATGTGTGGGGCTTCGGTATCGAGCAGGACTACGACGCCGCGGCGCTCGAATTCTACGCCCACTACAACTACTGGGATCTCGATAGCGTGTCCTACCGCGCTGTCCTGGATGATCCCACGGATGATTCGACGCCAACGGCGACGATCACAGAGAATGGTCAGGTCGATGGTCTGGAAGACATGTGGACCGCCTATCTCGGTACCCGGATCAAGTTCTAAGCACGCGTTTCCTCCTTCCTAGCGGGGCCGCCGGACTTCGAGCCGGCAACTTGGGGGCCATCTTCGGATGGCCCCTTTTTTTGTCTCCGCCCGCGCCGAGGAAACGCCCACGCGCTCGGTCATTGCGAGCGAAGCGACGCAATCCAGCTTCGGGCTACAGCACTGGTTTGCTTCGGTCCTTCGGGCCTCGCAAAGACGTTACCCCCAAGTGTCATCCCGTGCGCGCTGCGGCATGAAATGACGCTGCGCAGACACGGGAGCGGGACCGGCATGAACCGGGTGCGATCCCGGATCCGCAGCACCGCTTCGCGCTGCATCGCATCCGGGATGACAGCAAGGGTGCAGCGCGCCCGCGCCTGCCCGGTTGCGGATTGTTAAGGACAAACGCCGCCGATCGCGCTAGAGGCTGGCGCGGATTTGCGGCGAGTCCCTGCCACCGCTTGTTGAAGGGAGGCGATTGACATGACTGCGAATGTCGGACGAATCGACCGGATCATCCGCGCCGTTGCCGGCGTGATCCTGCTGGCGCTCGGCCTGGGCTATCTCGGCGCGGGCGTGGCGACGCCGTGGGACTGGGTGCTGGGCATCGTCGGCCTGGTGCTGCTGGCGACGTCGGTGTTCAGCATCTGCCCGGCCTATGCGCTGTTCGGGGTGCGCACCTGCGAGC
>CAYYSM010000314.1:0-3318 GCA_964474225.1 uncultured Hyphomicrobiaceae bacterium | reverse complement strand
GCGACAGCGCCTTGTCGTCGGGCGCCTGGCCCGAGCGCGCGGTCGGCAGCATCAGTGACATGAGCTGATCGAGAAAGCCGGGGTCGCGCCAGAACATCACGAAGGCCTGGTTGAACAGGTCGTGCTCGGCGCGGCGCGCGACGAAAACCGAATGCAGCGTCCAGTAGAAGCGCTTGGGGTCGTTGATGCCGACGGCCAGCACGGCCTCGGTCGCCAGCGTCGTCTTGTCCGGCCCGGCGGGCAGGCCGGCGGCGCGCAGCAGGCGGGCGAACATGGCGATATTGTCCGCGATGCGTCCGCCGTCCACCTCGGACGCGACGATGTTCGCGCCAATATCCGCCGCGCCGCCGGAGGTCATGTCGCCTGCCCTCCGCCAGAACGCACATCGGCCTTGATCTTGTCCAGCACACGCGCGGCCTCGCTGCCTTCGATGCGGCCGATATCGTCCTGGTATTTCAGCAGCGTGCCGAGCGTGGTGTCCACGGCGTCGGGGTCGAGCGCGACATGATTGAGCGCGGTGAGCGCCTGCGCCCAGTTGATCGTCTCGGCAATGCCCGGGTTTTTGTAAAGGTCCATCGCGCGGATTTCGTGGATGAAGGCGATCACCTGCCGGGTCAGCTCGTCGCCGGCTTCGGGCACCTTGAGCCGCAGGATCGCCAGCTCGCGCTCGACGCTCGGATACTCGACCCAGTGATAGAAGCAGCGCCGGCGCAGCGCGTCGTGAACCTCGCGCGTGCGGTTCGACGTGACGATCGTCAGCGGTGGCTTGTCGGCCTTGATCGTGCCGAGTTCGGGGATCGTGACCTGGTAATCGGAGAGCAATTCCAGCAGGAACGCCTCGAACGGCTCATCGGCGCGGTCCAGCTCGTCGATCAGCAGCACGGGGGCTTCGCCCTCGGCGGACAACTCCAGCGCCTGCAAGAGCGGACGCTTCAGCAGGTAGTCCGGCGCGTAGATGTCGCGCTCGACCGTCTCGGCGGTCGCCGCTTCGCCCGCCGCCTCCGCCGCGCGGATGTGCAGGAGCTGGCGCGAGTAGTTCCAGTCATAGACCGCCGAGGCGAGGTCCAGCCCTTCGTAACACTGCAGGCGCACCAGCGGACGCCCGAGGGCCTCCGCCAGCACCTTGGCGAGTTCGGTCTTGCCGACGCCGGCCTCGCCCTCCAGCAGCAGCGGACGCTCCAACTGGAGCGCCAGGAAGGTGACGGTGGCCAGCGCCTCGTCGGCGATGTAGCCGTGATCGCGCAGCAGCGTCTTGACGGCTGCCACGCTCTCGGGGCCTGTGGGCGCGGCGCTATCCAATCTCTGCCCGTCTCCTTATCCGGTATTCGCCACGGCGCGTTCCGCCATCACCGGGATCAGCGCGGCGCGATACTCCGCGCTGGCATGCAGGTCGCTGAGCAGCCCGCTGTCCGGCAGTTTGAGGTCGCGCACCGCGTCGGCCGACCAACTGCTCTTGAGCGCCTGTTCCAATTCGGACGAGCGGAACACGCCGTCCGCGCCCGCGCCCGTGACCGCTGCGCGCACCGACGTCGAGAACATGCCGGAGAACTGCGCGACGAACACGCCGACCAGCGCATAGCGGGAGGCGCGCTGCTCGAACTTGGCGTAGCCCGACTTGCTGGGGATCGGGAAGCTGACCTCGGTGATGATCTCGCCCGGCTCCAGCGCGGTCGAGAACAGGCCGGTGAAGAACGAGTCGGCATCAATCTTGCGCTTGTTCGTCACCACCGTCGCGCCGAGGCCGAGCACGGCGGCCGGATAGTCTGCTGCCGGGTCGTTGTTGGCGATCGAACCGGCGATCGTTCCGGCGTGGCGGACCTGCGGATCGCCGATGCCGCCAGCCAGTTGCGCCAGCGCGGGGATTGACCGCTGCACCTCGGCATTGCTCGCGACCTGCGCGTGGGTCGCCATCGCGCCAACGACGATGTTGGAGCCGGACTTCTCGACCCTGCGCAGTTCAGTGATCTCGCGCAGATCGATGACCTCGGACGGCGCGGCGAGGCGCTGCTTCAGGGTCGGGATCAGCGTCTGGCCGCCCGCCAGCAGGCTGGCCTCCGGCTTCTGCGAGAGGATCTGCGCGGCCTCGGCGACCGAATTCGGGCGATGATAGTCGAATGCGTGCATGATGAGCCTCCCTCGCCTTATTCCGCCGCCGCGGCCGGACGCCCGGCCTGGATCGCGCGCCAGACCTTCTCCGGCGTCGCGGGCATGTCGATGTGGTCCACGCCGTAATCGCGCAGCGCGTCGCAGATGGCGTTGATGACCGCGGGCGGCGCGCCGATTGCTCCGGCTTCGCCGCAACCCTTCACGCCGAGCGGGTTGTGCGTGCACGGCGTCGACGTAGTTGTGACCTGGAACGACGGCACATCATCCGCGCGGGGCATCACGTAATCCATCAGCGAGCCGGTCATCAGTTGGCCGTTCTCATCGTAGACCGCGTGCTCCAGCATCGCCTGGCCGATGCCCTGCGCCAGACCGCCATGCACCTGGCCCTCGACGATCATCGGGTTGACGATGTTGCCGAAGTCATCCGCCGCGACGAATTTGACGATCCTGGTCTCGCCGGTGCGCGGCTCGATCTCGACCTCACAGATGTAGGTGCCGGCCGGGAAGGTGAAGTTCTTCGGGTCGTAGAAGGCCGTCTCCTCCAGCCCCGGCTCCAGCTCATCCAGCGGGAACTGGTGCGGCACATAGGCGGCCAGCGCGATTTCGCCGAAGGCCTTTTCCTTGTCGGTGCCCTTCACGCGATACACGCCGTCGGTGAACTCGATGTCGCCCTCCGACGCTTCGAGAATATGCGCGGCGATCTTCTTGCCCTTCTCGATGACCTTGTTGAGCGCGCTGACGACAGCCGAGCCGCCCACCGCGAGCGAGCGCGAGCCGTAAGTGCCCATGCCAAACGGCACCTTGTCGGTGTCCCCGTGCACGATCTCGACATTGTCAGCGGACACGCCGAGGCGATCGGCGACAAGCTGCGTAAATGTCGTTTCGTGGCCCTGGCCATGGCTGTGCGAGCCGGTAAAGACCGACACGGAGCCGGTCGGATTCACGCGCACCTTGGCCGCCTCGTATAGCCCGGCCCGCAGGCCCAGCGCCCCGACCAGGTTCGACGGCGCAACACCGCATGCCTCGATGTAGGACGATACGCCGACGCCGCGCAGCTTGCCGCGCGCCGCCGCCTCGGCCCGGCGCTGCTCGAAGCCGGCATAGTCCGCAAGCTCCATCGCGGCGTTCAGGCTCGCTTCGTAGTCGCCGGTGTCATATTCGACCGCAACCGGCGTCTGATACGGGAATTGTTCCGGCTGGATGAAGTTGCGC
>CAYYSM010000313.1:0-3330 GCA_964474225.1 uncultured Hyphomicrobiaceae bacterium | reverse complement strand
TTATCAGAAACCGAATGGGCCGACCTCCGCGCCGAGGCAACTCGTTCCCGGCGAGAGGGTAGACCAATTTTGCGTTGTGGTGATTGTGGAAACCCTGTTTACGCGAGGGAGTCTAGTAACGGGCGAAGACATTGCTATCATTTTGGCGCTGACATAAAAGATTGCTTATGGGCTTCGGCCAAAGCCAAAAACCTTCGCTCCATAGATGCGGAAAAGTTCGGTGGGAACCAAGAAAGTGAACAGCACAAATCGCTCAAAGTAATGATCTGCGAGAATCTGGCGCTTGATCCCAACACTGCGTCAGGCTAAATCGTGCAAGAACGTTACACAAAGGGGGCTGACGGAACGAACTATGCCTTCCCGGATGTCTTCGCATCATTCTGGCGTGGTGGGCCGGCTGCGTTTGAAATCCAGCTTTCTACAACGCAGCTTCCCAACATTGTACGCCGCGAGGACTTCTATGCAGCCAACGGAATCCGGTTTGCCTGGATCATCGGAAGTCGTGAAAAGCAGCTTGATCGGCGGGGATTTAAAGATATCTATTTACGGAATGACGGTCAGATTCTGGGTTTGGACGGCGAAGTTATAGACGCCGCCCGTAAGGCGGGAGCCCCGCATTTCCGGCTGTATAGGCTGCTCCCTGGACCAGTCTCCAGCCGACTGGCACCAGAGTGGAAGACAAAGATCGTTCCGGCAAATGAACTTGATTGGGGTGCTCCGGGTGCTCGCCCAAGGTCGATACACTCTGGCTATGATGCCTATCTAGATCAGCTCGTGGAGAAGGATGCCTATCTCCAAGCCGCTCGGGAACGTTTCTATGCCGCACTGACAGATTCTGATCCAGCCAGCGCAGGAAGTGTTTGGGATGAAGTCGCCGAAAAGATCGGTGGCGTTACTTGGGAATCGCTTCCGTCTCCTCATGATGCTGTCCGTGCGTTCGGCGTTTTGGCCACGCTTCGCACAGGGAAGATCACAGTCAAAACAAGAATTCCTTTTTGTGACCTTCCGCAGCTTGCGAATTCGATGCTGCTAGAGCCACGTAACCGCCGGTGTTGGACACACGCGTTCAAATTGCTGGTACGCACGGTTCGACCCAGCTTACTGCGTGTAAAGTCTGTCGCCCAGAAATGCAATCGCAATGACGGTGAGCAAAATGCCTCTTCGCCGCCCGATCTGACTGCCGGGCAAGTATTCAATGTCTTTTTCCCTGAAGGTTCGTTTGGCCGCTTACGAAGAGAGGCCGGCAATAGGGGCTGATCCATATTCCACTGGCTGGGGCAGGGGCTGACGTATAAGTGCAGAGGGTGATCCGCAGAATTACATAGAAGCCAAGTGGGAACCGGAGTAAAAGTAGATAATGGGAGATGGCAGACTGGGAAAACGTGCTAACCCCGTGACACCGCCAGCGCAGCCCGCCCGGCATAGGTGGCCAACTCGCCCAGCTCGTCCTCGATCCGCATGAGCTGGTTGTACTTGGCCGTGCGGTCCGAGCGCGACAGCGAGCCGGTCTTGATCTGGCCGGCGTTCGTGGCAACCGAGAGGTCGGAGATGGTCGCGTCCTCGGTCTCGCCGGAGCGGTGCGAGACGACGACGCCGTAGCCCGCGCGCTGCGCCATGTCGATGGCGTCCAGTGTCTCGCTCAGTGTCCCGATCTGGTTGACCTTGATGAGGATCGCGTTGGCGATGCCCTTGTCGATGCCCTGCTTGAGCCGCTGCGGGTTGGTGACGAACAGGTCGTCGCCGACGAGCTGGCAGGACTTGCCGATCGCATTCGTGAGCGCGGCCCAGCCGTCCCAGTCATCCTCGGCCATGCCGTCCTCGATGGAGACGATCGGGTAGCGCGATGTCAGGTCCTGATAGTAGGCGGCCAGCCCGGCGGCATCGAGCGATTTGCCCTCCCCCGCCAGCTCGTAGCGGCCGTCCTTGTAAAATTCGCTTGCCGCCGCATCCAGCGCCAGCGCCATGTCCTCGCCCGGCTTGTAGCCCGCCGCCTCGATCGCGCGCATGATGAAGCCAAGCGCCTCGTCCGCCGATTTCAGCGCCGGCGCGAAGCCGCCCTCGTCGCCGACATTGGTGCTGTGGCCGGCATCGCGCAGCAGCTTCTTGAGTGCGTGGAACGTCTCCGCGCCCCACCGCACCGCCTCGCGCAGGGACGGCGCGCCCACCGGCATGACCATGAATTCCTGGATGTCGATGGGGTTGTCGGCATGCGCGCCACCATTGATAATGTTCATCATCGGAACGGGAAGCGCCCGCGCGGGAAGTCCGCCGATGTAGCGGTAGACCGGCAGCCCCGCGCTTTCCGCCGCCGCCTTGGCCACGGCGAGCGACATGCCGAGGATCGCATTCGCGCCGAGCCGGCCCTTGTTTGGCGTACCGTCCAACTCGATCAGCAGGTTGTCGAGGCGGCGCTGGTCTTCCGCATCCAGCCCTTGCAGCCGGTCAAGAATCTCCTGATTGACCGCGCGGACCGCGTCGCGCACGCCCTTGCCGGCGTAGCGGTCGCCGCCGTCGCGGCGCTCATGCGCCTCGTGCACGCCCGTTGATGCGCCCGATGGCACCGCCGCGCGACCCAGCGCGCCGTCTTCGAGGATCACATCGACCTCCACGGTCGGGTTGCCGCGGCTGTCGAGGATTTCCCGGCCGACAATGTCAACGATCGCGGTCATCAGGCTCGCCCTTTCTCAGGCGGGCGCGGCGTTTGCACAGGCGCGCGCCCGGTCCATATACTGCAATCAAGAAGGTCTTAGCCAATTCGGGCCGCAAACGAAAGAGGCCGCGCGCCGGCGCGGCACGGTAGCATGAACAATTCATCGAGGCAGGGCGACCGGGCGCTAGTGCTGTTCTCCGGCGGGCAGGATTCCACAGTCTGCCTCGCGTGGGCGCTGGAGCGGTTCACGCGGGTCGAGACGATCGGCTTCGACTACGGCCAGCGCCACAGCGCGGAGCTTGCGGCGCGGGAGACGGTGCGCGCGGAGATCGCGCGGCGCTTCCCGGACTGGGCCGCGCGGCTGGCGGAGGATCACGTTCTGGCGCTGCCGACGCTCGCGCAGATTAGCGACACCGCGCTCACCCGCGACGCCGAGATCACCATGACCGGTGCGGGGCTGCCGAGCACCTTCGTGCCGGGGCGCAATATCCTGTTTTTCACCTATGCCGCCGCGCTGGGATACCGGCGCGGGGTCGCCGACCTGGTCGGCGGCATGTGCGAGACGGATTATTCCGGCTACCCCGACTGCCGAAACGAGACGCTGCAAAGCCTCGCGCGCAGCCTCAGCCTCGGGATGGACCGCGCGTTCTCCATCCACACGCCGCTGATGTGGATCGACA
>CAYYSM010000312.1:0-3337 GCA_964474225.1 uncultured Hyphomicrobiaceae bacterium | reverse complement strand
GGCGCGTCTTCGTCGACCTGCAGAACGACGTCACGACCAAGGACATCAAGCTCGCCGCGGCCGAGGGCTACCGCTCGGTCGAGCACGCCAAGCGCTACACGACGACCGGCATGGGCACCGATCAGGGCAAGGTGGTCGGCGTCAACGCCTTCGGCCTGCTGGCGGACACGATGGACAAGGCCGTCGCCGAGATCGGCGTCACCACCTATCGCCAGCCCTGGAAGCCGGTGCAGCTTGGCGCGATCGCGGCCCAGCATACCGGCGACTTCTTCGAGCCGCGCCGCACGGTGCCCGCGCATGACTGGCATGTCGCCAACGGCGCGCAGTTCGAGATCGTGGGCGACTGGCTGCGCCCGCGTGTTTACCCGCGTGCCGGCGAGAGCTTCGAGGATGCGCTGCAGCGCGAATGCTACGCGGCGCGCACGGCCGTGGGCGTGCTCGATGCCTCGACGCTCGGCAAGATCGACATTCGCGGCAAGGACGCGCGGGAGTTTCTCAACCGTGTCTACACGAATAGCTGGACCAAACTCGCGCCGGGCCGCGCCCGCTACGGGCTGATGCTGGGCGAGGACGGCATGGTCATGGATGACGGCGTGACCGCCTGCATCGCCGATGACCATTTCCACATGACCACCACGACCGGCGGCGCGGCGCGCGTGCTGAGCTGGCTGGAGGACTATCTCCAGACCGAATGGCCGGACCTCGATGTCTACCTCACCTCCGTGACCGAGCAGTGGACGGTGGCGAGCATCTGCGGCCCGCATTCGGCCAAGCTGATCGGCGAGCTGTGCCCCGACCTCGACCCGGACCCGCAAACGTTCAAGTTCATGAGCTGGAAGGAGGCGCATATCGACGGCGTGCCGGTGCGCGTGTTCCGCATCTCCTTTACCGGCGAATTGTCCTACGAAATCAACATCCCGGCCCAATACGGCAAGTGGCTGTTCGAGAAGATATTTGCCGCCGGCGCGAAGTACGGCGCGACGCCCTATGGCACGGAGGGCATGCACCTGCTGCGCGCGGAAAAGGGCTTCATCATCGTCGGGCAGGATACCGACGGGACGACCACGCCGCTCGACCTGCGCATGGACTGGGCGGTTAAGAAGACCGGCGACTTCATCGGCAAGCGCTCCCTGTCCCGCTCCGACACCGCGCGGTCCGACCGCTGGCAGCTTGTCGGATTGCTGAGCGAGAACCCGGAGGACGTGCTGGTCGAGGGCTCGTATCTGCGCGATGCGCCGGAAGAGGACGTTCCACCGGTGAAGAAGGCTGGGCACGTCACCTCGGCCTATTACAGCCCGGTGCTGAAGCGGGGCTTCGCCTTGGCCCTTGTCGAGCGCGGCGGCGAGCGCATGGGCGAGACGCTTTACGCAAGCTGGGGCAAGGGGCCGGTCAAGCGCGTGACGATCACCGAGACCGATTTCCTCAAGGACGCCACGCTGCCCGATCCGCAGCCGGTCAACGAGACGGCGCCGGCGCCGCAAGCACCATCCGCGCCTTACATGCGCGGGCCGCTTGCGCATCGCGAGGCGATTTCGGGCGGCGGCGGCGCGGCGGCGCTCACCCCGCTTTCGGGCGGCACGCGGTTCATCCTGCGCGGGGATGCTGGCGTGATCGGGCCGAAGCTGGCGGAGCAGGGCGTGACGCTGCCCGGAATGGCCTGCACGATGACGACTGGCGACATGGCGCGCGTCCTCTGGCTCGGCCCCGATGAGTGGATGATCCTCGCCGCCGAGGGCAAGGGCGAGGCTGTGGCGGATGCCGTCCGCGCTGCGTGCGAGGGCGTGCATCACCAGTTCGTGGATGTGTCGGACTATTATGCCGAGATCGGCGTGTCGGGCGCGCGGGCGCGTGACCTGCTAGGCAAGCTGACCACGCTCGACATGCATCCGCGCGGCTTCCAGGGCGGAGAGGTGAAAGGCTCGATGTTCGGCCGCGTGCCAGCGACGCTCCGGCTGGAGCCGGATGCGGTGCCGGAGGCTTTCGCCCTGACGATCCGCTGGTCGCATGCGGATTATCTCTGGTGCCAGCTCGCGCTCGCGGGGCGGGAATATGGGCTGCCCGCGCAGGAGCCGATCGGCAGGGTGACGCTGGCCTATCCGCCGGAAGACCGCTGGCATTGACACGGCGGGGCCGCGGCGCGCGGACGGACGCCGCGGCTGACGCTGTTCATGTCAGCCAGAAGGTGGCATCCAGCGACACCGGGCCGGACGCTTGCGCCCGGCCGTTTTCGACCAGCCGCTCCAGGTGCGCCAGCACCGAAAGCTGCGCGGCGCGCTCCAGATGCTCCGGCAGCCCGGCATAGACCCGCGCGGTGATCTCCGGCACCGACGGCGCGCCGGCCTGCATGGCCTGCACGATCTCGTTTTCGCGCCAGCGCCGGTGCATGATGTACGCCTTGACGAGCCGCTGAGGCTGATCGATCCATCCGCCGTGTCCTGGGAAATAGGCGTCGTGGCCGAAGTCCAGCAGCCGGTGCAGCGACTCCAGATACGCGCCCATGTGTCCCTCCGGCGGCGCGATGACGCTGGTGTTCCAGCCCATGACATGATCGCCTGAGAAGAGCGCCCGCGCTGGCGCATATTCGAAGCACAGGTGATCGGGCGCGTGGCCGGGCGTGTGCAGCGCGGTCATCTGCCAGCCCTCGCCGGAAACCACGTCGCCGTCGCGCAATGGGATGTCCGGCGCGAAACGGCCGTCCGCGAAGCTGCGCCCACCTGGGCCGAGCGTGTCGGTACGGCGCAGCCCCACAGACCCGAAACCGGCGGTCAGCGCGCCCGTCGCAGTCTTCAGCGCGGCCAGCCCGGCGCAATGGTCCAGATGCGTGTGGGTCAGCAGGATATGCGTGACGCGCTCGCCAGCGCCTGCCAATTCTTCGAGCAGCGCCTGCAAATGATCGGGGCTTTCCGGGCCAGGGTCGATCACCGCCACATCGCCGCGACCGACGATATAGGTGTTTGTGCCGTGATCGGTCATCGGCCCGGGGTTTGGCGCGACCAGCCGGCGCACGTCGGGCGCGACCTCGGTGGCCACGCCGTATTCGAAGCGCATCTCCTTCTGGAACGGGATCTGTTCGCTCATGGATGTCCTGTCAGGCGGCGCGGTCGTGCCGTATCAGTGTGCCGCCAGTCAGCGGGCGGGGCGCGCCGGTGGTGCCGGGGAAGGTGATCGGCAGGCCCTGCAGGCTGCGCACAGCGAGGAAGGCGAAGGCTTGGGCCTCGATGAAGTCGCCGCGCCAGCCCAAATCGGCCGCCGCCATGACGCGGCCGGGCAGAGTATCTTCGAGCGCGCGCATGAGCGATGGGTTTCGTGCGCCGCCGCCAGCAATGATCCAGCTGTT
>CAYYSM010000311.1:0-3362 GCA_964474225.1 uncultured Hyphomicrobiaceae bacterium | reverse complement strand
AACTAGTTGAGAGCGAGGGCACGATCCGAATTCACTCCTTTTCCATGGTACATTGAAGAGGATGCTGATGCTGCCGCGCGAAGCTCATCACCTGGGTGACCTTCGTTTCAGCGACCTCGTAGGTATAGACTCCGCAGATGCCCACACCCCTGTTGTGCACGTGCAGCATGATCCGCGTTGCTTCCTCGGTGCCTTTGTTGAAGAAGCGTTCCAGCACATAAACGACGAACTCCATCGGAGTGTAATCGTCGTTCAGCAACAGCACCTTGTAAAGACTCGGCTTTTTCGTCTTTGGCCGGGTGCGTGTGACGATCCCCGTCTGGGCGTCGCCTTCACCGTCATCCTTGCCCGGATCATTGTCCGACAGGATCGGGGCGCTGCTGCCCATGCTGCCGATCTGATGCGCCGTTTTCATATTCGCCGCCCAGGGTGTCTCCCCCATGATCTGCGCTCTTTTTGGCTGATTTCAACCTGAATTGACCTTCCCGTGAAAAATGCGGGCCACGGAACCCTCTGCCCGCATCGGATGCGCCTCTGGCAACGCCCGGCTTTACGCCAGTCTGCTTCGGCCTTCCTCCAGGCGCGCGGCCCTCGCGAGAGAATATGGTGCCGCCGGGGCTTGTTCAACATCCTGCTGTCGCGACTGTCGCCGGCGCTTGCCGGCGGGGCGGACATCACCGCTGCGACACGAGCCAAAGGATAGCGAAAAATGCTCCGGGCGAAAAGCACTCCCGCCATCCTGTTTCAAGACATCTCCGCAAGGTTGCCGCATTCCCGCGTTCCACAACCATAACGTCTTCTTAACGATGATCGCAGAGTGTGATGAGGCGTGTCCCGTTGCGGGACGGAAGCGGCAGCGGGCGCGCCGCGCGTAACAGGTGAGGGAGTTGTTGATGCGTCAGTGGGTATCCCGCTCCACGCGGGGGCGTAGAGTCACCCGGCACCGCCCCGGAGGCATTTTCCTACTCAATTTCAATGGCTTGTTGACTCCGCTCGGCTTGGCCCTCGCGGCGGTTTGCCTCATCGTCTGGACGCCTCAGGCCGACGCCTATTCGCCGCCGAAGGCCGCGTTGATCATCGACGCGAACTCGGGAAAAACACTCCATGCGCACAACGCGCGCGCCTCGCGCTACCCAGCCTCACTGACCAAGGTGATGACGCTTTACGTCTTGTTTGGGTATCTGCGCGACGGGCGTCTCGAAATGGACACGAAGCTGACGGTCTCGGCGAATGCGGCGAAACGTCCACCGTCGAAGGTCGGATTCAAGCCAGGCGACAGCCTCACGGTGCGCGCCGCGATCCGCCTGCTCATCACCAAGTCCGCCAATGACGTGGCCGCCGTCGTCGCGGAAAACGTCGCCGGCTCGGAAGCCGAATTCGCCCGGATGATGACCCGGAAAGCCCGCGCGATGGGCATGAAAGACACCACCTTCCGCAATGCCTCGGGCCTGCCGCACAGCGCGCAGAAGACCACCGCTTTCGATATGGCGATCCTCGCGCGGCGCGTGCTCAACGACTTCCCGGAATACGCGGAGTTTTTCCAAACGCGCCATACCAAGTTTCGCGGCAAGACCTACCGTAACCACAACGGCCTGCTGTTCCGCTACAAGGGGATCAAGGGGCTGAAAACCGGTTTCATCCGCGCCTCCGGCTTCAATGTCATGCTGGCCGCAGAGCGCGGCCGCAAGCGGCTGATCGCCATCATCATGGGCGGGCCCTCGGCGCGGGCGCGCGACGCCCGGGCGCGCCGGCTGATGGACGCGGCGTGGAAGAGAGCCTCCGTGCGCGCCCCGGAGATGGCGGCGCATTTGCCGCGCCGCAATCCGGCTTTCATGCCGAGCCAGCGTGAGCAGCAAATCCGCCACAAGCTCGCCAGCGCCGACGGCTCGCCGGCGGCCATGCTGTTCAAGCATTTGCAGTCTGCCGCGCCGGTCCCGCGCGAGCAGGCCCAGCCCGAACAGGGGCGGAAGATCCAGGCGCGTCTGATCGCCGCGCGCACGCCGGAGCCGCAGCCGCGCAAGCCGCAACCCGCCGCTACGCAGCCCGCCGCGCCGGAGCCAGAAAACGCGCGCGGCTCCGCCAAGCCGGCAATCCTGGCGGGACCGTATCATGTTCAGGTGGGCGCTTATGTCTCGGCTGCGGATGCGCGCCGGCGGCTCAAGATGGTTGCGGCAAACGCCGATCGTGTGCTCGACGGGGTTCCGCATGGAGCGGTCGCTGCGGAGGTGAATGGCCGGGAGGTGTTCCGTGCGCGCTTCGGCGGCTTCGACAAGGCGCAGGCGCGGCGCACCTGCGACAAGTTGAAGCAGCGCTCGGTGGATTGTCTGGCGATGCCCGCGCGATAGCAGGTTGGCGGCGGAATTACTCCGCCGCGATGCTCTGCGGGTCAGGCGTCATCTCGCGCACATCGACGAAATGCCCGGCGATCGCCGCGGCTGCGGCCATCGTCGGCGACACCAGATGCGTGCGGCCCTTGAAGCCTTGGCGGCCCTCGAAGTTGCGGTTCGAGGTGGAAGCGCAGCGCTCGCCCGGCGACAGCTTGTCCGCGTTCATCGCCAGGCACATCGAGCAGCCCGGCTCGCGCCAGTCGAACCCGGCGGCCTTGAAAATCTCGTCCAGACCTTCCGCCTCGGCCTGCGCCTTCACCAGACCAGAACCCGGCACGATCATCGCCTGCACGTTCTCGTTGACGCGCCGGCCGGCCACGATTTTCGCAACCGCGCGCAGATCCTCGATCCGCGCGTTCGTGCATGAGCCAATGAAAACCCGGTCCAGCTTGATGTCGGTGATCTTCGTGCCCGGCGTCAGACCCATGTAATCGAGCGCCCGGCGCACCGCCGCAGCCTTGCCTGCATCCTCAAGGTCTTCGGGGTCCGGCACGCGGCCCTCCACCGAGACGACATCCTGCGGGCTGGTGCCCCAGGTGACGAGCGGCGGCAGGTTCGCGGCGTCGAGGCGCACCTCGGTGTCGAACGCGGCGTCTTCGTCCGAATAAAGCGTCTCCCAGTAGCGCATCGCCATCTCCCACGCCGCGCCCTTCGGCGCGAGCGGGCGGCCCTTGAGATAGTCGAAGGTGCGCTCATCCGGCGCGATCATGCCGGCGCGCGCGCCGCCCTCAATGGACATGTTGCACACCGTCATGCGGCCTTCCATCGAAAGCGCCCGGATGGCCTCGCCCGCATATTCGATGACATGGCCGGTACCGCCTGCCGTGCCGATCTCGCCGATGATGCCGAGGATGATGTCTTTCGCGGTGACGCCCGGCGGGATTTCTCCGTCGACGACGACGCGCATGTTCTTCGCCTTGGACTGGATCAGCGTCTGCGTGGCCAGTACATGCTCCACTTCAGAGGTGCCGATGC
>CAYYSM010000310.1:0-3379 GCA_964474225.1 uncultured Hyphomicrobiaceae bacterium | reverse complement strand
CCTCGATCCTGTTCACGCTCGGCGTCTTCGGCATCTTCATCAACCGCAAGAACGTCATCGTCATCCTGATGTCCATCGAGCTGATGCTGCTGGCGGTGAACATCAACCTGGTGGCGTTCTCTGCCTTCCTGAACGACCTTGTCGGCCAGATTTTCACGCTGTTCGTGCTGACCGTCGCCGCGGCCGAGGCGGCCATCGGGCTGGCGATCGTCGTGGTCTATTACCGCAACCGCGGCACCATCGCGGTGGACGAGATCAACGTGCTCAAGGGCTGACGCGCGAACCGGGGAACGGACAAGATGTATACCGCCATCGTTCTTCTGCCCGCGATCAGCGCGCTCTTCGTCGGCCTCTTTGGGCGCTACATCGGCAATGCCGCGTCGGGCTGGACCGCCAGCATCCTGCTCGTCATCAGCGCCATTCTCTCCTGGATCGCGTTCTTTTCCGTCGGCTTCGAGGGCGAGACGGCGCGCGTCGTCCTGTTCGAGTGGATCGTCTCGGGCGACATGGTCGCGGAGTGGAGTCTGCGCATCGACACGCTGACGGCGGTCATGCTGGTCGTGGTCACGACCGTCTCCAGCCTCGTCCACATCTACTCCATCGGCTACATGGAGCACGACCCGAGCCAGCCGCGCTTTTTCGCCTATCTCTCGCTGTTCACCTTCGCCATGCTGACGCTGGTTACGGCCGACAACCTGCTCCAGCTCTTCTTCGGCTGGGAGGGCGTCGGGCTGGCCTCCTATCTGCTGATCGGCTTCTGGTATCACAAGCCATCGGCGAATGCGGCAGCGATCAAGGCGTTCGTCGTCAACCGCGTCGGCGATTTCGGCTTCCTGCTCGGCATCTTCGCGATCTTCGCCTACTTCGGGACGATCAGCTTCGATGCGATCTTCGCCGCCGCGCCGGGCATGACGGATGAGACGATCCGTTTATTCGGACAGGACTTCGACCTGCTCACGGTCGCCTGCCTGCTGCTGTTCATGGGCGCGATGGGCAAGTCCGCGCAGTTCTTGCTGCACACCTGGCTGCCCGACGCGATGGAAGGCCCCACGCCGGTCTCCGCGCTGATCCACGCCGCGACGATGGTGACGGCGGGCGTCTTCCTCGTCGCGCGGATGTCGCCGCTGTTCGAGCTGGCCCCTGTGGCGCTCACGGTCGTGATCGCATTCGGCGCGATCACCGCGTTCTTCGCCGCGACGGTCGGCATCGCGCAGAACGACATCAAGCGCGTGATCGCCTATTCGACCTGCTCGCAGCTCGGCTACATGTTCGTCGCGTTGGGCGTCGGCGCGTATTCGGTCGGCATCTTCCACCTGTTCACGCACGCGTTTTTCAAGGCGCTTCTGTTCCTTGGCGCGGGCTCGGTCATCCACGCGCTGCATGAGGAGCAGGATCTGCGCAAGATGGGCGGCATCGCGCGGAAAATCCCGCTGACCTGGGCGATGATGCTGATCGGCACGCTGGCGCTGACCGGATTCCCGCTGACGGCGGGCTACTACTCGAAGAATGCGGTGGTCGAGGCGGCTTACGCGGCGGCGGACCCCATCGCGATTTACGCCTTCTGGGCCACGGTGATCGCGGCGTTCCTGACCTCGGCCTATTCCTGGCGGCTGATGTTCATGGCGTTCCACGGCCAGCCGCGCATGAGCGAGGAAAAGCTGGCAGGCGCGCACGAATCGCCGCCGGTGATGACCGTGCCGCTGATCGCGCTGGCGATCGGCGCGCTGGGCGCGGGCTTTGCCTTCAAGACCTATTTCATCGGCGATGGCTATGCCGGGTTCTGGGGCGGATCGCTGTTCACCGCGCCGGGCAACACCATTGTCGAGGACCTGCACCATGTGCCCGCCTGGGTGGTCGCTTCGCCCTCGGTGGCGATGCTGATCGGGCTGGCGGTCGCGTGGTTGTCCTACATCGCATTTCCGCATGTGCCCGGCCTGCTGACGCGCACGTTCAAGCCGATCCACCTGTTCCTCCTGAACAAATGGTACATCGACGAGCTGTATGACTGGATCTTCGTGCGGCCCTACAAATGGCTTTCGCGCCAGCTCTGGAAGGTCGGCGACGGCGCGATCATCGACGGGCTGGGGCCGGACGGCATCTCTGCGCGCGTCATAGACATCACGTCGCGCGTCGTGCGCCTGCAGACCGGCTTCGTCTATCACTACGCCTTCATCATGCTGGTCGGCGTCGCGCTCATCATCAGCTACTTCCTCTACCTGATCCTGAGCCGGGGAGGCTTGTAAGGGCATGTCCGACTGGCCGATCCTCTCAGCGACGATCTTCTTGCCGCTCGCGGGCGCGCTGTTCATCTTCCTGATCCGCGGCAATGACGAGATCGCCGCGCGCAACGCGCGCTACGTGGCGCTGTGGACCACGGTCATCACCTTCGCGCTGTCGCTGCTGATCTGGGCGGAGTTCGACCCGACCACCGCCGAGTTCCAGTTCGTCGAGAAATATGCGTGGTTCGCCACGGGCATCACGTACCATGTCGGCGTCGACGGCATATCGCTGCTGTTCGTGATCCTCACGACCTTTGTGATGCCGCTGTGCATCCTGGCGAGCTGGGTCTCGATCAAGGAACGCGTGCGCGAATATATGATCGCGTTCCTGGTGCTCGAAACGCTCATGATCGGCGTGTTCTGCGCGCTCGACCTCGTCGTGTTCTACCTGTTCTTCGAGGGCGGCCTGATCCCGATGTTCCTCATCATCGGGGTGTGGGGCGGCGCGCGCCGGGTCTATGCCAGCATAAAATTCTTTCTCTACACGCTGCTCGGCTCCGTGCTGATGCTGGTGGCGATACTGGTCATGTACGGCGAGGCCGGCACAACCGACATCCCGACGCTGCTGGCCTATGACTTCCCGGCGGAGATGCAGACCTGGCTGTGGCTGGCGTTCCTTGCGTCTTTCGCGGTGAAGATGCCGATGTGGCCAGTGCATACCTGGCTGCCGGACGCGCATGTCGAGGCGCCAACGGCCGGTTCTGTCGTGCTGGCCGCGATCCTGTTGAAGATGGGCGGCTACGGGTTCCTTCGCTTCTCGATCCCGATGTTCCCGCTGGCCTCGGACGAGCTTGCGCCGCTGGTCTTCGCCTTGAGCGTGATCGCGATCATTTACACCTCGATGGTCGCCTTCGCGCAGGACGACATGAAAAAGCTGATCGCGTACTCGTCGATCGCGCATATGGGCTTCGTGACGATGGGCGTGTTCACGCTGACCATGCAGGGCGTGCAGGGCGGCATCTTTCAGATGCTCAGTCACGGGATCGTCTCGGCGGCGCTGTTCCTGTGCGTCGGCGTGGTCTATGACCGGATGCACACGCGCGAGATCGCCGCTTATGGCGGGCTGGCCGACCGGATGCCGCTTTACGCCTTCTGCTTCA
>CAYYSM010000309.1:0-3394 GCA_964474225.1 uncultured Hyphomicrobiaceae bacterium | reverse complement strand
CGCGTGCCCGGCCCGCCGCCGCGAATATCCACCGCGCCGCGCAAAGGGCCATCGCCCAGCACAACCGTCACGCCCGAGCGCAGGCGCGCGTCCTCCGCGCTGCCGACCCGCAGCCCCGGCACATCGGTGATGGTGTTGCGCGCACCCGGCGTCATCATCCCGCTTCCCCTCGCTGTTAACCCTCGAAGCCTTGCCAGATGCACGCCGAACGCGCAACATTGGCAGGCCAGCGCCAACCCAGACGCGAGAGGCTTGCCATGAATGCCGACGAACTCGAAGCTGAAATCTCCTATCTGCTCAGCCAAATGCAGAACCAGCCGGAGGACCGCCACGAGCTGTTCATGAAGCTTCAGGAGCGCGTCCACAGGATGCAAGCTTATGGCATGCCGATCCCGGACGATTTGAGCAGGTTTCTGAGCGAGTTGGAGCAGGAGTTCACCCGCGGCATGGACCCAGGCGATGGCGGCGACGGCGGCGGCAACGGCGGTGGTTAGAAAAAACGCTAGTTAACTGCTTGTAATAATTTAAGGATAGCGTCTGCGCTAACGATCAGTCCTGCCGTGACAAAGCCTCCAAGAATGCTGAGCCCTCGTCTCACGCGCCCAATATAATTGCCTGAAAAGCCGGACCTGATATATCTCATTCCGGTCCACGCAATAAGAAGCCCTAGCATAAGAATAGCTACCTGAACGCCATTTATCCCAAATCCCAGTGAAAATATATCTATTCCCAGAAACCAATTTAAGTTCAATATAAATATGAAAGGAAAGAGAAAAATAGAAATCAGGTAGTATATAAACGCAGACATTGGAGGCAATTTCTCACCATATTCACCTGGCTCATATATAATAAGCACTCCGACAGCGCTTCCTGTAAGCGCGCAGATAACAAAGAAGTTTGCAATCAGACTCCAAACAAAACTATCTATCCATCCTGCCTCTGTGGATAAGGTGAAAGCGTTTATAAGTTGTGATATCAACATCTCTGGCTCACTTGGCGAGAATAAGCCGACAGTAATAGATGCAGTTAGAGCAGTAAATGAGTAGATTATTAAAAATAAAAAAGCACGTGTGTTGCGGCCTTGGCCCCAAACTTGACGAACAGAAGGCATGACCAACACCATTGAGAGCGCAAATATCGGCCGCCAGTGCGCATGAAGATCTAGGTTGAAATCAATAATGTTATTAATAATTTGAATAATCCAGATTGCTCCCGGTTCTATAGCCATTGCTAGAAAGTACAGAAGCTGATTCCATCCATCCACTATCCACTGCAGTAGCGGGATCAAATTATAATCAATAAAAACAGCTTGAATTATCGCTAAAATCGATGGCGCCCCAACTAAAGTTGCAAAAATTCCAGAAAACCACCCCAAGTCCTTGAGCGCTGCTAGGAGAGTCAGCCTCAAAGGCTGAGCTTGCTCAGCTGGTTCAGTTTCAGTCCGGTGAATCATGCCCCTACCCCTCCCCAAGTTAAATTGCCTCGAATGGAGCATACGAGTGCCCTCCTTACGTCGCAAGATGTACTTAACAATGACTTAGTATACCTCCGGTGCAGCGTATCAGCCTAAGCGCGTTGCGTGTCTCAAGCAGACTTGATAAGCGATTGCGGCGCAGAGATTAATCTGCGCACAGCTCTCGTGCGTCTCTCCATTGAAATAGAGCGGCTCACCGGCTGCATCTGTTCCGTCCCCAGACAAGGAGTCCGCCTTTGAGCAGCCTCAACCTTGGCGCGATCGGCAATTGCAGCTTCGGCGCCCTCATCAACCAGGACGCGCGGATCGTCTGGTGCTGCCTGCCGCGCTTTGACGGCGACCCAGTTTTCCATTCGCTGCTCGGCGGCCCAGAGGATGCGCCCGACGGCGGCATGTTCGACATCGAACTCGTCGACCAGCGCGCGTGGAGCCAGAGCTATGACCAGAACACCGCCATCCTGCGCACGCGGCTGGAATCGCCCTCCGGCGCGATCGAGATCGTCGATTTCGCCCCGCGCTTCGAGACGCGCGGGCGTATCTTCCGCCCGAACATGCTGGTGCGCCGCGTCGTGCCGGTCAGCGGAAGTCCGCGCATCCGGGTGTGCCTGCGCCCGCGCTTCAATTATGGCGCCGCCGCGCCGGACATCACCTTCGGCTCGAACCACATCCGCTATGTCGGCCCGGACTTCACGCTGCGCCTGACGACAGACGCGCCGGTCGATTATGTGCGCGACGAGACCCCCTTCATCATCGAGGAAACGCTCAACTTCATGCTCGGGCCGGACGAGACGCTCGAAGGCGGCATCGGCTCGACCGCGCGCGAGTTCGAGGAGCGCACGGCGCAATACTGGCGCGGCTGGGTGCGCACGCTCGGCATCCCGTATGAATGGCAGGAGGCCGTGATCCGCGCGGCGATCACGCTGAAGCTGTGCACCTACGAGCCGACCGGCGCGATCATCGCCGCCATGACCACCAGCATCCCGGAAAGCCCGCATTCTGGGCGCAACTGGGACTATCGCTTCTGCTGGCTGCGCGATGCGTTTTTCGTGGTGCGCGCGCTGAACAGCCTCTCCGCGATGAACACGCTGGAAGATTATTTTCGCTGGCTGCAGAACGTCGTCAGCACGACCAACAGCCACCACCTCCAGCCGGTTTTCGGCGTCGGGCTGGAGAGCAAGCTGTCGGAGCGCATCGTCGATACGCTGCCCGGCTACCGCGACATGCCGCCGGTGCGCGTCGGCAATCAGGCCTACGAGCATTTCCAATATGACGTTTACGGCAATGTCGTGCTCGGCGCGTCGCAGGCCTTTCTTGATGCCCGGCTCTACCGTCAGGCTGGCATCGAGGACTTCCACCGGCTGGAGCACGCGGGCGAACAGGCCTTTCGCCTCTACAACGAACCCGACGCCGGCATGTGGGAGCTGCGCTCGCGCGCCCGCGTCCATACCTCCTCCAGCCTGATGTGCTGGGCCGCCTGTGACCGGCTGGGCAAGATCGCGCGGGCGCTGGGCGAAGGCGAGCGCGGCCGCTATTGGGAAGAGCGGGCAGCGATCATCAAGAACGCCATCCTCGAAAACGCCTGGAACGAAGAGCGCGGCGCGTTCGTTGAAAGCTTCGGGGGACGGGACCTCGACGCCAGCGTGTTGCTTATGGGTGAAGTGGGCTTCATCGACCCGCGCGATCCGCGCTTCATTTCCACGGTCGAGCAACTGGAAAACGTCCTGGGTGACGGGCCGCACATGCGCCGCTACGAGGCCCCGGACGATTTCGGCCTCCCGGAAACCGCGTTCAATATTTGCGCGTTCTGGCGGCTGGATGCGCTCGCCCGGATCGGAAGGACCGAGCAGGCCCGGGAGATTTTCGAGACGCTTCTGGCCAGCCGCAATCACCTTGGGCTACTCTCGGAAGACGTCGATCCCC
>CAYYSM010000308.1:0-3415 GCA_964474225.1 uncultured Hyphomicrobiaceae bacterium | reverse complement strand
CGATCAGCGCATAGCCGTCATCGAACAGGCTGGGGTCGCCGCGGAACTTGTTGATCAGGAAGCCCGCGACCAGCGCCGCGTCGTCCGGGTCCATCACCGCCTGCGTGCCGACCATCTGCGCGATCACCCCGCCCCGGTCGATGTCTCCGGCGAGCACGACCGGCACCTCTGCCGCGCGCGCAAAGCCCATATTGGCGATGTCGCCTGCGCGCAGATTGATCTCCGCCGGGCTCCCCGCGCCCTCCACGACGATGAGGTCGTTCTGCGCCTTCAGCCGCGCGAAGCTCTCCAGAACCTTTTCCAGAAGCTGGGGTTTCAGCGCCTTGTAGTCGCGCGCCCGCACGGTCGTCAGCTTCCGGCCCTGCACGATCACCTGCGAGCCGGTATCCGTCTCCGGCTTCAGGAGAACAGGGTTCATGTCGGTGATCGGCGGCTGCCCGCAAGCCTGCGCCTGAAGCGCCTGCGCGCGGCCGATCTCGCCGCCATCGGCCGTGACGGCGGCGTTGTTCGACATGTTCTGCGGCTTGAACGGCGCGACGCGAAGCCCCTTCCGATGCGCGGCCCGGCATAGACCGGCGACGAGCAGTGACTTGCCGACATTCGAGCCGGTGCCCTGGATCATCAGCGCGCGCGCCATGCGCCCTAGAACTCCACGCCCGGCTGCGCCTTGATCCCGTCGCGGAACGGGTGTTTGACCAGGCTCATCTCGGTGACGAGGTCGGCGGCCTCGATCAGTTCCGGCTTGGCGTTGCGCCCGGTAAGGACGACGTGTGTCATCTCTGGTTTCTCGTTCAGCAGTAAGCTCACGACCTCGTCTATATCGAGATAGTCGTAGCGCAGCGCGATGTTGATCTCGTCAAGCAGAACCATGCGGATCGCGGGATCGCGGATGAACGCCTTGGCCTGCTCCCAGCCGGATCGCGCGGCGGCGATGTCGCGCTCGCGGTCCTGCGTGTCCCAGGTGAAGCCTTCGCCCGAGACGACGAATTTGCATTCGTCCGCGAAGCGCGTGCGCAGGAATTCGCGCTCGCCCGTGCTCCAGGTTCCCTTGATGAACTGCACGACGGCGCACGGCATCCCGTGGGCGATACAGCGCATAATCATCCCGAATGCGGAGGACGACTTGCCCTTGCCCGCGCCGGTGTGAACGATGATGAGGCCCTTCTCTTCCGTCTTGGTGGCCATCAACTTCTCGCGCGCCGCCTTGATCTTTTGCATCTTCTCCCGGTGGCGCTCGTTAACGTCGTCCATCGCTCCTCACTCATTCTTGACAAAGCCGCGCGGTAACGAAAACATACCGCGACGCTGGTGCTTGCGAAAGGCAAGTGAAAAGGGAATGCGCCAGGGGCCGTGCGGCCCTCAAGCGCAGCCGCCCCCGCGACCGTGATCGGAGAGGGCATCCATGGGCCACTGGCCGGAAGGGCTGGGAAGGCCGGATGACCGCAGGAGCGACGCTCCGGGATCCGTAAGCCGGGAGACCTGCCAGCGGCATAGACGTAAACCGGACGGGGGTATCCGGTGACGGGTTAGGGCCTCAGCTTTGCCCGCCATCCACCCTTGTCCCTCGTTCGAAGGGGCAAATCGTTGACGCACGCATATCTTCGCCCAGAGCGATACGGCCGGGAGGCGCGGCGATGAGCGACGCCGTGGAACTCCTGGTCTGCACGACCTGCCGCTGCGGCCAGCCGAAAGAGGCGGAAGCGCCGCGGCCCGGCGCGCAACTTTACGAGGCGCTGAGCGAACAGCCGCTGCCCGAGGGCGTCAAGCTGCGCCCGGTGGAGTGCCTGTCCAACTGCTCGCAGGGCTGCACGATCGGCCTGCGTGGGCCGGGGCGCTGGACCTATGTCTATGGCGGCCTCGAGCCGGAAAGCCATGTCGGCGTCATCCTCGACGGGCTGGCGCGCTACCTGAACGCGCCGAACGGCATCGTCCCGTGGCGCGAGCGCCCGGAGCATTTCAAACGCAACTGCGTCGTCCGCATCCCGCCGATGGAGGCCGCCCATGCCTGATCTCGCCAAGCTGCCCGTTACGGTCATCACCGGCTTCCTTGGCTCCGGCAAGACCACACTCATCAGCCAGCTCATGCAAAACCCGCAGGGCAAGCGGCTGGCGGTTGTCGTCAACGAGTTCGGCGATGTCGGCGTCGACGGCGACATCCTGAAAGCCTGCGCGATTCCCGACTGCCCGGCCGAGAACATCATGGAGCTGGCCAATGGCTGCATCTGCTGCACGGTGGCCGACGACTTCATCCCGACGATCGAGGCGCTCCTGTCGCTCGACCCGCGCCCCGAGCACATCCTGATCGAGACCTCCGGGCTGGCGTTGCCCAAGCCGCTGCTCAAGGCGTTCGACTGGCTGGATATCCGCTCGCGCATCACGGTTGACGGCGTGGTCGCGCTGGCCGATGCGGAGGCCGTGGCGGCTGGCCGTTTCGCGCCGAATGTCGATGCGGTGGAGGCGCAGCGGCTGGCCGATGACAGCCTCGATCACGATACGCCGCTTTCCGAGGTGTTTGAGGACCAGATTGCCTGCGCGGATATCGTGCTGCTGACCAAGCCGGACCTCGCAGGGGAAGAGGGCGTCGCCAAGGCGCGCGCGACGATCGAGGAGACGGCGCATCGCCCGCTGCCGGTGGTCGAGGTGATCGATGGCAAGGTCGACACCCGCGTCATTATCGGGCTGGAGGCTGCCGCCGAGGACGACATCGAGGGGCGCCCCTCGCATCATGACGCGCCGCACGATGACCACGACCACGAGGACTTCGACAGCATCGTCGTGCCGCTGCCCGAGCAGGCCGACCCGGAGACGCTGGCGGAGCGCATTGTCCGGCTCGCCCAGGAGCGGGACATCCTGCGCGTGAAGGGCTACGCCGCCGTGACCGGCAAGCCCATGCGCCTGCTGGTGCAAGCTGTCGGCGCGCGCGTGCGCACGCAATACGACCGCATGTGGCGGCCCGACGAGCCGCGCGCAGGCCAGCTTGTCGTGATCGCCGAGCACGACCGGATTGACGAATCCGCGATCCGCAGCGCGCTGAGCGAGTAGGCGTGGCCGATGCATGTCATCTTTCGCGAGTCCCACGGGCTGGAGGAAACCGAGACGCCGACCGATCTGGGCCAGTCGCCGGCTGATCTGGTCGTCCTGTCGTTTTCCGACAGCGATCTTGGGGCGTTCGCGGCGGGGTGGCATCGCGCCAAGGCGAGCGGGGCGGCGCTGCCAAGCTTGCGGCTGGCGAACCTCGCCGCGCTTAAACATCCGCTTTCGGTCGACACCTATATCGAGCAGACGCTCATGGCTGCGAAGGGCATTCTGGTCCGGCTGATCGGCGGCGTGCCGTACTGGTCCTACGGGCTGCAACAAGTCGAGGCGCTGGCGCGCGAGAAGGGCATCGCGCTGGCGGTGCTGCCGGCGGACGGGC
>CAYYSM010000307.1:0-3423 GCA_964474225.1 uncultured Hyphomicrobiaceae bacterium | reverse complement strand
GTTCAGCAGCTTCGAGGTCTCGGCCATGAAGTGCACGCCGCACTGTACGATCACATCCGCGTCCGTGCTGGCGGCCTCCTTGGCGAGTTGCAAGGAGTCGCCGACGATATCCGCGACGCAGTGGAAGATGTCCGGCGTCATGTAGTTGTGCGCGAGGATCACGGCGTTGCGCTCGCGCTTGAGGTCGTTGATCGCCTTGACGTATGGCGCTATCGCTGGCCACTCCATCGGCGTGATGACCTTCGACACGCGGTCGTAAAGCGCGCGCGTTTCCTCCGCAACTTCAGGGGTGTAGGCGAGTTTGCCCCGCGCGGGCGCGCTGGTGCGCTTGGTCCGGGTGTCGAGGGCAATGTGCGGTGTCGGCATGACGAGAACCTCCTTGCGTCGCCCGCAGGTCACTTTTGCTCAGTTTGAGCATAAGTCGGCACAAAAAGCAACGCGCGAAATTTCAGATTGTCGCTGTTGGAGAGGTGGGTGGGCGGGGGCGCCGTTTCCAGAGCTGCCGCTCAGGCGATGCCCTTGATCTCCTCGTAGGTGAGATTGCCAGGCACGATGGTGATCGGGATCGGAAAGCTCCCGGCGCCCGCGCCGGCGGCGAGCGTGCTCACCAGCGGGCCAGGGCCGCTTGGATCGGTCGAAGCGCCGAGGGTCAGCACCGCGATATCCTTGTCCTCGTCGATCACCTTACGAATTTCCTCGGCTCTTTCGCCTTCCCGGACAAGCTGCTCGCGCGGCAGATTTTCGAGGCCCCAGTATTTCAGCTTGCGGGTGTAAAGACGGAAGACCGCTTGCGCCTTGCTCAGGCCCTCTTCGCGCTGCACTTCCTCCACCGCGAGCCAGTGTTCGAAACCGCCGGGCTCGATCACGAACAGCAGCACAAGCCCGCCGCCTGTGCGTCTGGCCCGCGCCGCGGCATAGGAGAGCGCCGTTTCGCATTCCGGGGTTTCATCGAGAACGACGAGGAACTTCCGGCGATGCCCCTCTTCGAACACTTGTCGCTTGGTCTCGGCCATTTCTGCCGCCTTTCCTGCTCGTCATGGCGCCTCAACCGCTCAGCATACTCACTCGCCGATGAAGCCGACAATATCCTTGATAATGGTCATGTTCGGGTCGGCAATTTCGCGGGCGCGCCGGGCGCCATCGGCAAGGATCGCGTCGATGTGACCCGGATCGGCCATGAGTCGGCGCATTTCCGCGTTAACCGGCGCAAGCTTCTCGGTTGCCAGCTCGGCAAGCGCCGCCTTGAAGGTCGCGAAGGTCGCGCCGCCATGTTCCGCCAGCACCTGCGCAGAGGTCTGGTCCGCGAGCGCGGCGTAGATGCCGACGAGGTTGCGCGCCTCCGGCCGCTCCTCCAACCCGTCGGCTTCTGAGGGCAGCGGCTCCGGGTCGGTCTTGGCCTTGCGGATTTTCTTGGCGATGGCGTCGGCATCGTCCGTCAGGTTGATGCGCGACATGTCCGAGGGGTCGGATTTGCTCATTTTCTTCTCGCCATCGCGCAGCGACATGATGCGTGCCGCCGTTTCGCCGATCAGCGGCTCGGGCAGCGGGAAAAAACCGTCGGGGTAGCCGCGCTCGGCGGCGCTTTCGGCGAAATCCACGTTGAATTTCTGCGCGATGTTCCGCGCCAGCTCCAGGTGCTGCTTCTGGTCCTCGCCAACCGGAACATGCGTGGCACGATAGGCAAGGATGTCGGCGGCCATCAGCGTCGGATAGGCATAGAGCCCAACGGAAGCGTTCTCGCGGTGCTTGCCGGCCTTCTCCTTGAACTGCGTCATCCGGTTGAGCCAGCCGATACGCGCGATGCAGTTGAATATCCAGGCCAGCTCGGAATGCGCGCAGACCTGGCTCTGGTTGAAGATGATGTGCTTTTCGGCATCCACCCCGGCCGCGAGGAACGCCGCCGTCACCTGCCGCGTGCTGGAGCGCAGGCCTTCCGGGCCGCCCCAGATTTCGCGGTCCTGCGTGATGGCGTGCAGGTCCACGACGCAGTAGATGCAGTCATAGTCCTGCTGCAGCGCGACGAACTTGGTGATCGCGCCGAGATAGTTGCCCAGATGCAGATTGCCGGTGGGCTGAACGCCCGAGAACACGCGCTGTTCGCTCATCATCCTTCCTTCGTGTCGGACCGGCGCAGTTTATCGCGCGGCGCGCGCGTGCACGCAAGCCTGCGAACGGTTGTTTCCCGTGGTCACGCCGCCTGCCGCCTGAGGAGGCTGCGCATCAGCCGCGGGATGCTCGCCGCGCCGGTGAGCTGCGCCGCCAGCGCGTAGGCCAACAGCCCGCTGCCGACCAGCGCGGCCAGCGCCAGCAGCTGAACGCCGAGGCCGTTGCCGGGCGAGAAGAACGGCGCAAGCTGGTCCTGCACGCCAATCAGCACGCCGCCCATGACAATGCTGGAGAGGAGGATTTTCGGGCCCCGACGGCGCAGCGCCGCATCCGTCTCGAAGTAGCCGCGCCGGTAAAGCGTGCCGAGCAGCAGCAGCGCATTGACCCAGCCGGCGACCGTCGTGGCGATCGCGATCCCGACATGGCCGAAGAACGGGAAGAGCGCAAGTGACGCTGCCACGTTCACGACCAGCCCCGCGCCGGCGTAATACATCGGCGTCTTTGTGTCCTCGCGCGCGAAGAAGGCCGGCGAGAACACCTTGATGAGCACGAAGGCGGTCAGCCCCCAGGCGAAGGCCGCAAGCGCCAGCGCGGTCATCTCGGTGTCCGCAGCAGTGAACGCGCCGCGCTCGAACAGCACCTGAATGATCGGGCCGGGCACGATGAACAGCGCCACAGAGGCCGGCAGCGTCAGCAGCAGCGCGAACTCGAACGAGCGGTTCTGGCTGGCGCTGACCGCCGCGTCGTCGCCCGAGCGCAGGCTGCGCGACAGATCGGGCAGCAGCACCACGCCGATGGCGATGCCGACCACGCCGAGCGGAAGCTGATAGACCCTTTCGGCGTAGTAGAGGAATGACACTGCACCCGCCTGCATCGACGCGATGATCGTGCCGATCAGGATATTGAATTGCGTGATGCCGCCCGCGATGATCCCGGGGATGCCGAGCTTCACCAGCCGGCGCACGCCGGGCGTGATCCGCGGCCAGCGCAGCTTCAGCTCCATGCCCATGTTGCGCGCGGCCAGCGCCAGCGCGAGAAGCTGAAGGAAACCGGCCACCGACACGCCCCAGGCGAGAATGATGCCCGAGGCCGGCTCGTCGCCGAGGCCCAGCGCCAGCGCCGCCACCATCACGCCGATCAGCACGACATTGAGAATGATCGGCGCGGCAGCCGCCATCGCGAACTTGCCGAGCGCGTTCAACACGCCGGACAGCAGCGCGACCAGCGACATGCACAAGAGGTAGGGAAAGGCGATCCGCGTCAGCAGCGTGGCGAGGTCGAACTTCTCCGGGTCGTCGGCGAACCCAGGCGCGATCA
>CAYYSM010000306.1:0-3433 GCA_964474225.1 uncultured Hyphomicrobiaceae bacterium | reverse complement strand
AGGAGAAGAGTAAGTCCAATGGCGGAAGAGTTCAACAAATCTGAACGCGCGAGAACGAGCCCGTGGCGCCGCGCGGGGCTGGGAACGGCCGCCGTGGTGCTGGTCGGCGCGCTTGCCGGCACGGCGGCCTGGCAGGGCACATCGCAGACGCCGCAACTGGCCACGCCGGCCAAGGCGCAGGAAATGCGGAACGGCGCGCCCTACAGTTTCGCCGATCTGGCCGAGCAGGTACGCCCGGCTGTGGTCAGCATCGAGGTCAGCGGGCGCGGCGGCATGCAGTTCGGCCGCGGGGGCGGCCGGGGCCGTGAAGGCGACGAGGATTTCTTCGGCCTGCCGGACGACCATCCGCTGCGCGAGTTCTTCGAGCGCTTCGGCGAGCGCATGCCGGAGCGTCCGCGCCCGTCGCGCTCCGCCGGGTCGGGCTTCATGATCTCGCCCGACGGCTACATTGTCACGAACAACCATGTGGTTGAAGATGCTGATCGCATCGAAGTGACGATGGGCGAGCAGCAGCAGACCTACGAGGCCAGTCTTATCGGCACCGACGCGCGCACCGACATCGCCCTGCTGAAGATCGAGGGCAACGGCGACTTCCCCTATCTGGAATTCACCGACACGCCCGCCCGCGTGGGCGATTGGGTGCTCGCGGTGGGCAACCCGTTCGGTCTGGGTGGATCGGTCTCGGCCGGTATCGTTTCGGCGCGCGGCCGCGACATCGGCTCCAGCCCTTACGACTTTCTCCAGGTTGACGCCGCGATCAACAGGGGCAACTCCGGCGGTCCGTCCGTGAACCTTGAAGGCAAGGTCGTCGGCGTGAACACGGCGATCTTCTCCCCGTCCGGCGGCAATGTCGGCATCGCCTTCTCGATTCCGGCGGGCCTGGTTCAGCAGATCGTTCAGGACCTGCAGGACGACGGCACGGTCGACCGCGGCTGGCTCGGCGTGACCATTCAGGACGTCGACCGCGATCTGGCCGAGGGCCTTGGCATGGACCCGAGCGATCCGCACGGCGCGCTCGTCACCAACATCCTGGACGACGGCCCGGCGGCGGGTTCCGAGTTGCAGGTCGGCGACGCCATCATCGAAGTGCAGGGGCAGCGCGTTGAGGATTCCCGCGATCTGGCCCGCAAGATCGCTGATGTCCAGCCTGGCACGCCGGCCGATCTGACGGTGATGCGCGATAGCCGCGAGCAGACGGTCACCGTGGAGCTTGGCCAGTTCCCCACGTCCGATCGCATGGCGGCGCTGACGCCGAGCGAGCCGTCCGAGATGCAGATGGAAGACCTCGGCATCACGCTGGCCCCAGCTGACGGCGGGCGCGGCGAGCAGGGCGTGCGCATCGAGGATGTCGAGGCCGGTTCCGTCGCGGCCGAAAAGGGCCTGCGCGCTGGTGACGTGATCGACGAGGTTGGCGGCGAGCCGGTCTTCAGCCCGCGCGACGTGCGCCAGAGCATGAACCAGATGCGCGGCGACCAGAGCGAAGTCGTGGTGCTGCGCATCCGCCGGGGCGACCAGCGCCGCTTCGTCGCCCTGCCGCTCGAACAGCGGTAAGCGATTGCCGCAACTGGCATTCCCGGCCCGGCCGTCCTATGATGGCCGGGCCATACTTATGAAAAGCGACGCTGTCTTCGCGGTTGTGACACGGCCATGCGCATCCTGATCATCGAAGATGACGAGACCGCCGCCGGCTATCTGATCCGCGCGCTCAAGGAGGCCGGTCATGTCTGCGACCTCTACGCCAACGGCGAGGATGGTCTGGCGGCCGCGCGCTCCGACGATTTCGACGTGATGATCATCGACCGGATGCTTCCCGGCCGAGACGGCATCAGCATCATCGAGACGCTGCGCCGGGAGGGCGTCAAGACGCCTGTGCTCGTGCTGAGCGCGCTGGGCGGCGTCGACGACCGGGTGACCGGCCTGCGCGCAGGCGGCGACGACTACCTGACGAAGCCCTACGCAATGTCCGAGCTGCTGGCGCGCGTGGAGGCGCTTGCGCGGCGGCCAGCCCCGGAAGAGGCGGAAACGCGCTACGTCGTCGGCGACCTTGTGCTCGACCGCCTGGCGCACAAGGTCACGCGTGGCGGCGAGCAGATCGTTTTGCAGCCGCGCGAATACCGGCTGCTGGAATATCTCATGAAACACGCCGGGCAAGTTGTCACGCGGACAATGTTGCTCGAAAATGTCTGGGACTATCACTTCGATCCGCAGACGAATGTTATTGATGTCCACATTTCGCGGCTCCGCGCCAAGATTGACAAGGGCTTTGACCGCCCGCTCCTCCACACGGTTCGGGGCGCGGGATACATGGTCGGCGAAACCGGGCCCTAACATCTTTCGCAGCACCGCCTTCCGCCTGTCGCTTCTCTACGCGGCGCTGTTCGCTGCGGCGGCCGCGCTGGCGATGGGCTATGTCTATTGGCAGACCAGCGTTTTCTACGCCCGTCAGCTCGACGACACCATCCAGGCGGAGGTGCGCGGTCTGGCGGAGCAATACCGTCTGGGCGGGCTGCCACGGCTCAATCAGGTGGTGGCGCAGCGCAGCGCAGCGGCGGGCAGCGGCCTCTATCTGATAGCGAACGCGCAGGGCGAGCGCATCTCCGGCAATCTGGCCGCGCCGTCGCAGGCGCTTCTCGACGAGCGCGGGCGGGTCCAGTTCCCCTATCGCGCGCCTGCGCCCGGCGGCATGGAGACCCGGCTGGCCATCGGGCAGGTGTTCCAGCTTTCGGAGGGCTACCGGCTGGTGGTCGGCCGGGACATCGAGGATCGGCGCAAGCTGGAGGCCATTTTCACCTCGGCCTTCGTGTGGGGCGTCGGGTTCATCGCGCTAATCGGCGTGCTCGGCGGACTGCTGGTCAGCCGCGTGCTGCTGCGCAGGATCGGGGCGATCACCGACACCAGCCAGCGCATAATGCACGGCGATCTCTCGCAGCGCGTGCCGCTGGCGGGCACGGGCGATGAGCTGGACCGGCTGGCGGACAACCTTAACACCATGCTAGACCGGATCGAGCATCTTGTCGCCGGCCTGCGCGAAGTCTCCGACAACATCGCGCATGACCTCAAGACGCCGCTCACGCGGATGCGCAACCGCATCGACACCACGCTGCGCGACGCGCCTGACACCGAGACCTACCGCGAGACGCTGATCCAGACCATCGAGGAAGCCGACGACCTGATCCGCACCTTCAACGCGCTGTTGAGCATCGCGCGGCTGGAGGCCGGCGCGCAGGTCGAGGAGTTCGCCACGTTCGATCTGGCCGCGCTGGCCGCCGACGCCGTTGAGCTATATGAGCCGGTCGCGGAGGGCGAGGGCATCACCGTCTCGCTGGACGCGCCGCAGCCCGCGCAGGTGAAGGCGAATCGGCAGCTTCTGGCGCAAGCGACCGCAAATCTCATCGACAACGCGCTCAAATACGCGCCGCCGGAAAGCGGTGAC
>CAYYSM010000305.1:0-3479 GCA_964474225.1 uncultured Hyphomicrobiaceae bacterium | reverse complement strand
GTTGGTATAGGCCGTCGCGCCGCTGCCGATGAGTTGCGTAGTGACCCAGATGCGCGGCGCGAGGGTATCCACACTGCCTTGCCATTGGCCGAGTGCTTGCACGCGCGCGTCAATTTGACCGAGCGCGTCGCTGCCCCGCGCGTCGATCTGGTAGGACCCCTCCAGCCCGGCAGGCAGCGCCGCCGACCACTCGGAGAAGGTGACGCCCGCGCCGCTCTGCGCGACCGACGCGGCCTGCCAGCCCTGTTGCGCCAGCGCCGCGACTTCGGTGGGGGACAATACACGCGGGTAGATGGTGAACTCGTCGAGCTTGCCATCGAGGTAGCGCCCGCCGGCCGTCCCCAGATGCGCGCCGAGGGTGGTCGCCGTGACGTTCAGATCATCCGGGATGGTGTGGTCGCCAGCGGCGCAGGCATCCTGCGCGCTGTTGACGTAGATGCACGCGCCCCCCTCGTTGAAGGTAGCGACGAGGTGCGTCCATTGCCCGGTCGGGAGCAGCGTGACGCTTTGCACCAACGGGGCGCCGTTCTGGGTGTGGAAGTAGACGCGCCCGGCCTCCCCCGCCTGGCTGGGCGTATAGCCCACCGCGAGCACGCCGTAGCTGTTCACGCCGTCGTGCTGCTTGGCAAAGATCGTCTCCTCGGTGTTGGCGTCGAGATAGACCCAGGTCGCTATCGTGCCCGCGCTGAGATTGTTGAGCACCGTGGGCGGCAGGGCGACATAGTCGTTGCCGCCGTCGAGCACGAGCGCGCCGTTCCCCACGCGACCGGGGACGGTGCGCAGCGACGGGTCGGTCTCATAGCCCCAGACCTGCACTTCGGCCAGGGAGAGCGGGTTCGCGCCGGAGAGCTGCACGCGCGCGTAGCGTCCGCTGCGCCCCACGGGGATCTCGGCCTGCTCACCGGCTTGCCCGCCATAGTACCACCACCACATCCCCGGTTGGGCCAGCACGTCGTCGAGGCTGGCCCCCGCGAAAGGCGTGTTGGAGACGAAGACGTAGAAGTCCCGCAGTCGCTCACTGCTGCCGTCGGTGCGGTTCCACAGGTCAATGGTCTCGATAGCGCGCGCCGCGCCCAGATCGACCTGCCAGAAGGGGCGGGTTTCATCGGCGGTGTGCGTGACCGACCCGGCGTTGAAGTCGCCGTTCGTATCGCCGTCCACGGCCAGCCCGGCGTGACCGGCGGTGGGGGTATCGGGCCAGGCAAAACTTGACTGGAACGCCTCCCGTCCCTCTGCCAGGTTGGAGACGGGGGAAGTGTCACCCTGTCCCCACACTTGCACTTCGGCCAGCGAGAGATGCTCGCTGCCAGTAAGCTGCACGCGCACATAGCGCCCGGTACGGTTGACGGGGATCTTAGTCTCAGTCCCTACCGGGCCGGCGTGGTAATATTCCCATACATCCGGCTGGCTGCGCACCGCGTCCAGGTCGCTGCTGATGAAGGGCGCGTCGGAGACGAAGACGTAGAAGTTGCTCAAGCGCTCGCTGCTGCCATCGGTGCGGTTCCACAGGTCGAGCGTGGCGATGGTGTGAGATGCGCCCAGATCAACCTCCCACCAGGGGCGGTATTCGTGGGCCGTGTGCGTGACCGAGCCATCTTGGAAGTCGCCGCTGGTATTGCCATCCACGGCCTTAGCCGCTTCACAAGCGGAAGGGTCATTGGGCCACAGGCAGCTCGACTGCGTCGCCGTTTTGCCCTCGGCCACGTTGATCGTGGCGCGCGCGACGCCGTCGTGCCTCCAGGCGGAGCTATCGCGTAGCGGGCTGTCGATGACGCGCTGGTCGTCGAAGGTGAGGTGCAGCAGCGGATCGCTGCCGCGCCAGAGCGCCTTGACCTCGGCGGCGGAGAGGGAGCGATTGAAGATGCGTACATCGTCCAGGTTACCCCACAAGGCTTGTGTGCCGTCAGGTTGCGCGCCGACGCCGGACGGCGCATTGCATTGCGCCATCGCGCCGGGAGCGGCCTGTTCTGTCACTTGCACGCCGTCGCGGTAGAGACGGATCGTAGTGCCGTCATAGGTCGCGGCAAGATGAACCCAGGTGTGCAACGGCACACTCACGGGCTGTTCCGCGTACTGCCACGTCCCGTTGATCTTGAACCATATCCGAGGCCGATGGTTCTGTTTGTCCTCATTCAAGCTCAGGATGAAGCCGCAGTTGTCATAGCTCTTGTAAGAGACCAGCGCCTCGCGCCACGTGGTGCCGCCCGTGCGATAGACCCAGGCGGAGGCAGAGGCCGTCGTAAAGTCGCCGAAGTCTTCCACCCGGATCGCGTCGTTCACGCCGTCGAAACTCACCGCCGTACCGCGTTGCCCTGACATACCGGAGACGGGGCAGCCTGCACCCTGACAACTACCCTGGTGCGCCGGGGCCGCGATGTTGCGGAAGATGATGTTACCTTCCTTGTTCGGTTGGTCGTCCAGCGGCAGGTGGAGCACCTGCCCGGCGGGCACACCTTCGTTGTAGAAGGGCGAACCGGGTGTGGTTGGCGTGAAGGCCACCTCGACCGCCTCGACCCCGGCGACGGGTTGCTGCGCCAGGCGCGCCACCTCGTCGGAGATGAGGCCGTGCCCGAAGATGCGCACGTCGTCAAGACGTCCAGGGAAGAAGTGCATATCGCCGTAGGGCTGCGCGCCGATGCCCGTCAGTTCGGTACACTGCTGTAGCTTGCCGGGGGCGTCCAGTTCGGCCACCAACACGCCATTCCGGTAGAGGTGCAGCGCTGCGCCATTGTACGTGGCCGCGAGATGCACCCAGGTATTCAGAGGCACCGACGCCGTGTCCTCGACGTACTGCCACGTCCCGTCCACGTTGACCAGGAAGCCCGGCTGGTGTCCGCGATTGCCCTCGTTGAGGAGCAGCGCGAAGCCGCACGCGCTGTAGGCCTTGTACGAGACCAGCGCCTGCCGTCCATCCGTCTCGCCGGTGCGATAGACCCAGGCGGAGACGGAAGCGCGGGTAAACTCGCCAAACTCCTCGACGCGCAGCGCGTCGTCCACGCCGTCGAAGGCGAGCGCGCTGCCGATTTGCCCGGCCTGCGCGGCGGCGGGGCATCCGTTGCCGCTACAATTGGCGGCGTTATGCTGCCCACTGCTGTCGGCGAAGGTCGTCGCGCCGGCGGCCTCTTCAAACATCAGGTGCATCCGCGCGCCCTCAACCACGGGGGCCTCGCTGACCATGCCGTGCAGTGGGCTGTTGCTAAAATCGAGCGTCGCGGTCGGTATCCCGGTCACGTCCAGTTGCGCGCTCGGCGCGCTGCCGTCCACGTGGAAAGTGGCGAGGTCGTAGGTCGCGCTGTTGCCCACCTGGTCGCTGGCGGTCACGCGGAGCGTGTAGTCGCCGGTCGGTTCGGCGTCATAGAGCGGATAAGCGACGCTCCAGACGTTGCCGTGGACGGTGGCCTGTACCGGTTCGCCCACCTGCGCACCCCCCTCAGTCCCCCCTGCCAGGGGGGAGGCGTAGAGTGTGACCTGTACTTCGC
>CAYYSM010000304.1:0-3502 GCA_964474225.1 uncultured Hyphomicrobiaceae bacterium | reverse complement strand
ATCGCCATGTCGAACACCTATTACTTCGCCCGCGCCATCCGCAAGGACGTGGACGGCCTGCCGGCCGAGGCGCGCGAAAACATCGGCTGGGTCTTCCCCAACCAGGACTCGATTGGCGCGCACATGAACATCTCCGGCGGCGGGGTCGCGGCCAACGCGCCGAACCGCGAGAATGCCGTCGCGTTCCTGGAATACCTCGCCTCCGACCAGGCGCAGGAATACTTCTCGGCGGGTAACGACGAATACCCGGCGGTTCCGGGCGTGGCGCTCGCGCCGTCCGTTGCGGAGCTGGGCTTTTTCCGGCTCGACACGATCGAGCTGTCCAAGATCGCGGACCATATCGAGGCGGCGACCCGTGTGCTCAACGAGGCCGGCTGGGAGTAAGCTAGTGGCCCGATTCAGACATTTGCCTCCCATTGCAGCATCTGCCCGAGCAAATGTCTGAATCATCAGGGCCACTAGCAACTTGTTGAATCTCGTGGAGCTTTTGAATTTGACATTTGATCGAGAGCCCGGCCGCACCCGGGACTCAAATGTCAAATTCGCTCCACTAGCCTGTCGCGAACAGTATGAAAGGGGCGCTCTCCGCGGCGCCCCTTTTTCTATGAGACGGTCACGGCGTTTTTGAAACGCCCAATGCCCCCGGGAAGACGGGTCGCGCTAGGATTATGTGATTGGCGCCTGCCGTCGTTGAGGGCCTGGCTTCGGTGATCCTGCTGCATGCGCCGCCATTCTGGACCGGCAAGCCCCTGTTTTCCTCGCCCAGCCAGAGACCTATTCGCTCTTGCGCGCGATCTGGCGGCACAGGAGCAGAACCGGCAACAACCCGATCCCGACCAGCACGAGAGAAGGCACCGCCGCGCCCCGCAACCGTTCGTCGGAGGCAAGCCGGAATGCCTGCACGGCCAGCGTGTCATAGTTGAACGGCCGCATGATCAGCGTCGCCGGCAGCTCCTTCATCACATCAACAAACACGATCAGCGCGGCGGTCAGGATGGATGACCACAGGATCGGCACATGCACCCGCCGGACCAGGCCGGTGACGCCTTGGCCCAACACCCGCGCCACCGCATCCACATTCGGCGAAACAACCGCCATGCCGCCTTCGTAAGCGCCAATCGCAGCGGCCAGAAACCGGATCATGTAGGCCATGACCAGCATCCAGATGGACCCGGTCAGCAGCAGCCCGGTGTCGATCCCGAATTGCGCCTCCATGAACGCATCAATGCGATTGTCCAGGGCCGCGCCCGGCACCAACAGCCCCACGGCGATCACGCCCCCCGGCACCGCATAGCCCAGCCGCGCGATATACAGCGCGGTAGAGGTCATCGGCCCCTCGTACAGGCGATAGAGCGTCACCAGCAGCATCGCCGCAGACACAGTGACCAGCGATGCAACACTCGCGAGAACCAGCGAATTTTGGATGAAATGCAGATACCTGTCCGACAGCAGGTTCTGTTCGGATGCCAATCCCATGGCGAAAAGGGTGAACACCGGCACGATCACTCCCACCAGCACGGGGAACAGGCAGGTGGCAATCGCTAACCAACGGCCCGTGCCGTGGAGGTTGAACCGGTTCAGCGCCTCTTGCCGCCGTCCTGTGTGATAGCGTGCTCCGCCGCGCGTGGTCCGCTCCAAGGCGGCCAGCAACAGAGCAAAGGTCAACAGGCCCAGCGCAAGCTGCGCCGCCGCGCCGCGATCCGCAAACGAAATCCAGCTTTGGTAAATGCCGGTGGCAAAAGTCTGCACGCCGAAAAAGGCGACCGTGCCATAGTCCGCAATGGTCTCCATCGCGGCCAGGAGCACCCCGGCGGCAATCGCAGGGCGGGCCATCGGCAGGGATACCGCGAAAAACGCCTGCATGGGCGTGCGGCCCAGCGCGCGCGCGGCGTGGAATGTGGTGGCCGATTGGGCCAGAAACGCAGCGCGGGCCAGCAGGTAAACGTAGGGATACAAAACCAGCGTCAGCATCACCGCCGCACCGCCCAGCGAGCGCACCTCCGGGAACCAGTAATCGCGCGGCCCCCAGCCCATCACATCGCGCAGCGTGGCCTGAACAATGCCCGGATGGTCCAGCACATGGGTATAGGCATAGGCCATCACATAAGCCGGAAAGGCGAGGGGCAGCACCAACAGGACCTCGAACACGCGGCGGCCCGGAAACTCTGTCATTGTCACCAGCCACGCTGTTGCGGTGCCGATGACGAAGGTGCCGATCGCGACCAGCAACACCAGCGCGAGCGTGGCTGATGTGAACCGCCACAACACGGTTTCAGCAAGGCTTTGCAGCGTGTCCAGCGACCCCGACAGCGCTGCGATCAGGACCGCGGCATGCGGCAGCAGGCAAATCCCGGCCACCAAAAGCCCAAGGGCCATCCAGGGCGTCTTCGCGCTGCGCCCGATTGCCGCGGTCGATATGCCGCCAACGAGGAGCAGAGCCGTGTTGTACGCGTTGTTCGGAAGGGCCATGGCGAGCACGTTGCGCCACGCGTCCAGATCGCCCGTGACAGCCGCCAGCGCCGCCGCGATCATCGGCGCGACGCAAATCACGACACAAATCCATGTCAGGCGGTGCAGGGCGGTTTCGGTCATCGTTTTTCGATAACCTACCTGCGCTCTCGGGAATAAAATGTCAATGCTGTGACAGAGGTTATGGCAACGTCTTGCCCCGCCAGCCGCCGAGACGGGCGCGGGCGACGACCGAGCAGAAGGCCGGCGCACGCAAAAGGGGTGACCCGCTGCAGCCGGTCACCCCGTCTGGCGACTGCATGGCTCCGGGCGACGCCCCCGCTAAACGTCGCCCTCAAGCCAAGCTGCGATGCTCACCGCGCGCTGGCGCGGGCCGCCTCCAGCCAGCCGTTCACCTGGTCAGCGTTGGCCTCGATCCACTCGCTCGCGTGGCGCACGATGTCTTCCGGCTGGTCCTCGCCGGCGTGCATCCTGGCGTTCTGCGCGAAAATGTCCGCGACGGGGATGCCCGCCTCCTCCAGCAATGTCTTGACCGCCGGATTCTCGGCAAGGAAATCGTTATTCGCCAGCGGTCGGATATCGTTGGCTTCCCAGCCCAGCGCGCACGGATCGTTCACGCAGCCCTCGATATTGGCGTGCGTGGTTTCCTCCGTAGCGTTCGGCATTTCGATCCAAACCACATCCGTGCCCGGCTTCAAGATGCCGACCGTCCAGTTCGGCGTCCAGGTGTAGAACAGGATCGGCTCGCCCGCCTTGTAGCGGCCCAGCGCATCGGCCATCGCCGAGGTGTAGCCGGCCTTGATCGGGTTGATGTGATCGCGCAGATCGAGCGCGTCCAGATGCTCTGCGATCCTGACCTCGCAGCTCCAACCCGGCGGGCAGGCGACGAGATCCGCTTTCCCGTCCCCGTTGGAATCAAAGGCCTCTCTGATTTCGGACTTCTTGAAGTCGTTGAGGTTGGTGATGCCGAACTTTTCGGCGGATGCCTTGTCAACGAGGTAGCCTTGCATGGCCCCGCCCTTGGCGACATAGC
>CAYYSM010000303.1:0-3520 GCA_964474225.1 uncultured Hyphomicrobiaceae bacterium | reverse complement strand
TCGGTGTTCAGCATCTGCCCGGCCTATGCGCTGTTCGGGGTGCGCACCTGCGAGCAGTAGGCGATCATTGACCGGCTGCTGCCGCTACTTGCGGATGACGCCGCCGGTCGCTTTTTGCACCGCCTGAATGACTCGCTTGCCCACGGCGTCGATCTCGTCGTCGGTGAGCGTCTTCTCGCGCGGCTGCAGCGTCACCTCGACGGCCAGCGACTTCTTGCCCTTGCCGAGCGCCTCCTCGCTCTCGAACACGTCGAACACGCTCGCCTCGGCAATCAGCTTCTTGTCAGCGCCGCGCGCGGCCGTGAGCACATCGCCCGCCGCCACATCCTGGTCCACGACAAAGGCGAAGTCGCGCGTCACCGCCTGCAGATCGCTCAACTCCAGCGGCGGGCGCTGCGTGCCCTTGCGCTTCGGTTTGGGGAGCGCATCCAGATAAATCTCGAAGGCCACGACCGGCAGCGCCACATCGAGTTGCTGCGCCACGCCCGGATGCACCGCGCCAAAGCACCCGAGGCGGGTCTTCGGTCCGAGTTGGATCGCCGCCGACTGTCCGGGATGGAACCAGTCCGGGACCTCGCGCGAGAGCTTCAGCGTCGCCGTGGACAGCCCCAGCGCCTCCAGCAGCGCGAGCGCGTCGGCCTTCGCGTCGATCCACGAGACCGCCGCGCCGCTCTCCTCCCAGTGCCGCCCCGCGCCCTGAAGCCGCGCGGTCCCTGTGCGCACTCCGGCCACAGCCATGATCTGATCGCCCGGCTGGTCGCCGTGATAGACGTTGCCGACCTCGAACAGCGCCGCGTCGCGAAAACCCCGGTTGGCGTTGTTGCGCGCGGCGCTCAGCAGGCCGGGCAGCAGGCTCGGGCGCATGTCCGACATGTCGGTGGAGATCGGGTTCGCCAGCTCCAATTCGCGCTGCCCGCCCCCGAACATCTCGGCCTGCGCCTTGGGGATGAACGCCCAGTTCACCGCCTCGGCCATGCCGCGCCCGGCCAGCAGCCGCCGCGCCCGCGGGATGCGCCGCTGCACCGGCGTCAGCACCGGCTTGGCTACGCCCGAATCGCGCGGCAGCGGCGCGAGCGGCACCTGATCCACGCCGGTGATGCGAATGACCTCCTCGACCAGATCGGCGCTTGCCCCGACATCCGGCCGCCAGCCCGGCACCTTCACATCGAGCGACGGCTCACGCCCCGAAATCTTGAAGCCGAGCTTGGTCAGCGTCTTGGTAATCTGCGCGGGCTTCAGGTCCACGCCGGTCAGCCGCTTTACCTCGCGCGTGTCGAACGAGATCATGTGCCCGGTCGGCGGCGCGGCCCCGGCCTGCTCCAGCTTGCTTGGCGAGCCGCCGCAGAATTTCAGGATCATCGCCGTGGCGAGGTTCGCGCCCAGCGTGTGGGAGGTCGGGTCGATGCCGCGCTCGAAGCGGTAGCGCGCATCGGACTGCACGCCGGTCTTGCGCCCGGTCATCGCGGTGCGAACCGGGTCGAAATAGGCTGACTCGATGAAGACGTTGGTGGTCTCCTCGGTGCAGCCGGTCTCCGCCCCGCCAATCACGCCGCCGAGCCCCAGCACGCCGCGATCATCGGCGATCACGCACATGCTCTCATCGACCTCGTATTCGGCGTCGTCAAGCGCCAGGAAGGTCTCCCCCGCCTTGCCGAGCCGCGCGCGAATCGCGCCGCGCAGCTTGTCGGCGTCATAAACGTGAAGCGGCCGCGCACGGTCGTAAGAGATGTAGTTGGTGACGTCGACCAGCGCGTTGATCGGGCGCAGGCCGATGGCTTTCAGGCGCTTCTGCAGCCACTCCGGGCTCGGCCCGTTCTTCACGCCGCGGATGAGCCGCCCGGTGAAGACGGGGCAGGCGTCGGCGTGCTCCGGGTCGAACTCCAGAAGGATGTCGACGGGACAGTCGAACTCGCCCGCGCCCTCGTAGCCGCGATCGCCGCGTTTCAGCTTGCCCAGGCCCGCCGCCGCCAGATCGCGCGCCACGCCGCGCACGCCCAGGCAGTCGGGCCGGTTCGGCGTGATGGCGATATGGATCATCGGGTCGTCCAGCCCGGCCGCTTCGGCATAGGGCTCGCCGACGCGGCTGGCGAGTTTCTTCGGCAGTTCGATGATACCTTCGTGCTCGTCGGATAGCTGCAGCTCGCGCTCCGAGCATAGCATCCCCGAGGACTCGACGCCGCGGATGCTCGCCTTGGACAGCGTCATATCTGTGCCGGGAATGTACGAACCGGGCGGCGCGAACACGCCGATCATGCCGGCCTTGGCGTTCGGCGCGCCGCAGACGACCTGCACCGTTTCCGTGCCGGTGTCGACCTTGCACACCTTGAGCTTGTCGGCGTTGGGGTGCTTTTCGCACTCCAGCACGCGCGCAATGGAGAAAGGCGCGAGCTTCTCCGTCGGATCGACGATCTCCTCGACCTCCAGCCCGATCAGGTCCAGCGTGGCGCGGATGTCGTCGAGACTGGCCTCGGTCTGAAGATGGTCCTTGAGCCAGGACAGCGTGAATTTCATCGGCTCAGGCTCCCGGCGAGCGTCGGCACATCGAGCATGGAAAAGCCGTAATGGCGCAGCCAGCGCAGATCGCTGGCGAACATCGTGCGCAGGTCCGGGATGCCGTATTTCAGCATGGTGATCCGGTCCAGCCCCATGCCGAAGGCAAAGCCCTGATATTTCGCCGGATCGAGGCCGACACCCCGCAGCACGTTCGGGTGGACCATGCCGCAGCCGAGGATCTCCAGCCAGGCGTCCTGCTTGCCGATCGCCTCCGCGCTGATGTCCACCTCCATCGACGGCTCGGTGAAGGGGAAATGCGACGCGCGATAGCGCATCTTCACGTCATCGACCTCGAAGAAGGAGCGGCAGAACTCTTCCAGCACCCAGCGCAGATGGCCCATGTGGGTGGTCTCGTCGATCACCAGCCCTTCGACCTGGTGGAACTGCGGCGTATGCGTCTGGTCGGAGTCGGAGCGGTAGACGCGCCCCGGCGCGATGATGCGCATGGGCGGCTTGCGCTCCTGCATCGCGCGGATCTGCACCGGGCTGGTATGGGTGCGCAGGAGCAGGCGCGAGCCGTCCTCCTTCGTGTGGAAATAGAAGGTGTCGTGCTCCTGCCGGGCCGGATGCTCCGCCGGGATGTTGAGCTTGGTGAAGTTGTTCTCGTCCGTCTCGATGTCCGGGCCTTCGGCGACCTCGAAGCCCATATCGGCGAAGATTTCCGTCACCTCGTCCCAGACCTGGCTGAGCGGATGGATGCGCCCTTCAAGCTGAGGGCCGAGGCGCACCGGCAGCGTGACGTCGGCCTTCTCGCGCGCCAGCTTTTCCGCCAGCTCGCGCTCCTTCAGCTCAGCCTTGCGCGCCTCGATTTCCTCGCTGACCTTGTTCTTGAGCTTGTTCGCGGCCTTGCCGAAGGTCTGCTTCTCCTCCGGCGGCAGGCTGCCGATCTGCTTGGTGAGCGCCTGGATTTCACCGCTCTTGCCCAAGAGCGCGATGCGCACGTCTTCCAGTTCGGCGAGCGTGCTGG
>CAYYSM010000302.1:0-3571 GCA_964474225.1 uncultured Hyphomicrobiaceae bacterium | reverse complement strand
CAGCCGGCTTTCGCGAAGGCCGGTCCCGATGCGGCGTTCCCAATCCTGGCCGTCCCGGATTTCCTGCTGGTCGAAAAAGACGCTCAGCGGCCGCCCGGCATAGCGATCATGCTCGGCCACGAGGCGGTGGTGGAACGCCGTGACCCAGCCGTCAGCGTCCGGGCCGTTGTCCTTGCGGGCGTAGGACAGGAACAAATCATACTGTGCCAATATCGTCTTCCCTCGCAGCAATCAGTCTTTAAAATTTAGCACAATTTCGCCGTTCAGTCCGCAGCCGCGGGAGCCGGGTTGAGCTTGTCCAGCGTCAGGAGCTGCGCCGTTTGCAACGCGTCGCCGGTGGGAAAAACTCAACCGAGCTTGAGACCCCTTGACGGGGCTTTGCGACGATATCCGGGCGGCGCCGAATAGGCGCACATATTGTCAATCGTCGTCCGGCTCACGCCGAACACCCTGGCAGCTTCGCGTCGGCTACGACCCTCGACAAACACAAACCGCCAAACTGCCGCGTATGTCTCGTTCGGCTCATCCCTGGCTCGCCCCTCCTGATTCGAAAGGACCAAGCCTATCCAGTGGCCGGATTTTACTCCGGCGCAACGGCACCAAGCTGTCGCTTCACTGGTCCACTTTTGCAGCAGCGGTTCCAAGGTCGATCAGCTGTCTGGCCTGTCGGTTCGCGGACAGCGTGTTGGCCGCCGCCGGCCATTTTCGACGCTCGCCGCCGCAGTCCGCCACGCCACGCATTGCGTTGCGCGCCCTGGCGCGGCATATCTTTTGAAACACGTCTTGCGAACTTTTGTCTGGCGCGGATGGCGGCATATGAGTCACGAGAGCGGGGAAACCGGCTTCGCCGAGGCCAAGCGGCGGATCGCGGCCTGCCGCGCGGAGCACAGCAAAGAGCTGTACCTGAGCGGACTGCGCCTTGAAAAGATTCCAGAAAGCCTTTCAGAGCTCACCTGGCTGCAAACCCTCAATCTCAGCGGCAACCAGATCGGCGACGACGGCGCGCGGGCGCTCGCCGCGCTCACTGGCCTCACCTCGCTCAATCTCGGCTTGAACGGGATCGGCGACGACGGCGCGCGGGCGCTCGCCGCACTCTCCGGCCTCACCTCGCTAAATCTCTTCAACAACCAGATCGGCGACGACGGCGCGCGGGCGCTCGCCACGCTCACCAATCTTACCTTGCTCGATCTCAGCGGCAACCGGATCGGCGACGACGGCGCGCGGGCGCTCGCCGCACTCACCGGCCTCACCTCGCTCGGTCTCAAACACAACCAGATCGGACCCGATGGCGTGCGGGCGCTCACCGCGCTCACTGGCCTCACCGCACTCCATCTCAGCAGCAACCGGATTGGTCCAGGCGGCGCGCGGGCGCTCGCCGCCCTCACCGACCTCACTTCGCTCGATCTCAGCCACAACCTGATTCGCGACGATGGCGCGCGGGCGCTCACCCCTCTCACCTGCCTCACCTCGCTCAAACTCAGCGGCAACTTGATCCGCGACGACGGCGCGCAAGCGCTCGCTGCACTCACTGGCCTCACCGCGCTCGATCTCAGCAGCAACCAGATCGGCCCCGACGGCGCGCGGGCGCTCGCCGCGCTCAGTGGCCTCACCGCGCTCCATCTCGGCCATAACGGCCCTATCGATTTGCGGCCGCTGACACGCCTGGATAATCTCGAGCGGATCGACCTTAATAAGTGTGAGATTCCGGAGACATGCCCGGAATTTTGGTTCCTTCCGTCGCTGCGACGGGTCGACCTCGAGGGCGCAACGCTGGGCGACGTACCGCGCGAACTGCTGGGACAAGACTGTCTGCAAACCCTGCGGGCGCATCTGCGCGACCTGCACCCCGGCGCAGAGGAGATCACCCTCGTCAAATTCATGATCCTCGGCAACGGCCGGATCGGAAAGACCCAGATCTGCCACCGGCTGCGCGGCGAGGCCTTCAACCCGGACGAGGACTCGACCCATGGCGTGCGCATCTCCGCCGCCGAATTGCCGCCCGCAACGCCTGAAGCTCAGCCCACGACCCTGAAGATCTGGGATTTCGGCGGGCAGGACATCTATCTCGGCACGCACGCGCTGTTCCTCAAAACCCGCGCGCTGTTTCCCGTGGTCTGGACGCCGGAGGCCGAAGCCCGCGAGGAGCATGACCATGGCGGCCTGACCTTCCGCAACTATCCGCTCGATTACTGGGTGCAGTACGTCGCGCAGATGGCCGGTACGGACAGCCCACTGGTGCTGATCCAGAACCAGGTCGATGGCCCGGCCGACCGGCCGCGGCGCGCACCCGCTGCGCCGGCGCTGCTGGATCGCTTCTCCTGGTGGCGGGAGGTCGCCTATAGCGCCAAGACCCGCAACGGCCATCCCAGCTTGATCGACGCGCTGCAACAGGCGGTCGCTTACCTGCGCGAGAGCCAGGGGCCCGTGCGCATCGGGCGTGGGCGCGCACAGGTGCAGCGGCGGCTGGAGGCGATGCAGAAAGACGCGCAAGCCGCGCGCGAGGCCGGGCGGCCCGACCCGGAGCAGGGCTGGATCACGAAGGCGCGGTTCGCCGAAATTTGCGAGGAGGCCGGCGGCGTGTCTTCGCCCGACCTTCTGCTCGACTACCTTCACCAGATCGGCACGGTGTTTTACCGGCAAGAGTTCTTCCATGACCGCGTCATCATCGATCAGCAATGGGCGCTCGATGCGATTTACGCCGTGTTCGAGCGCAGCAGCGGGGTCTACAAATACCTGCGCGACATCCGCCGCGGCCGGTTTACCCGCTATGAACTGGCCGCGCATCTGTGGGACAGGCTTGGCCATGAGGAGGCTGAGCAGCGGCTGTTCCTGTCGATGATGCAATCCTGCGGCATCTGCTTTCGGCTGCGCGGCGACGAGACCAACGAGGAACCTGAATATATCGCACCGGACCTGCTGCCTGAACGCAGCCGGGTCGAAAAAGTCTTCACGGTCATGTGGGATGAGCAGGCAGAGATGGCCGAGGCCGCGTTTACCTACGAACTGCTTCCGCCGGGCCTGGTGCGCCAGCTGATGTCGCATTTTGGCGGTCGAGCGGGGCTGCGAGCGGATTACTGGGCCGACGGCTTCCAGTTCTACGATGCGGCGCGGGAAGCCCGCGCGCGGATCGAGCAGGTTCACGCGGAAGGCGAAGGCAATCGGAATTGGGCCGGGCGGATCGATATTCAGACGCAGGCCCGCGCACCGGGCCGCGGAGACGCCGACGGACTGCTGGCTGACCTCGTCGCACTCGTCGATGAAGTCCAGGAGCGGCTCGGCGTGACGACCTCGACATTCGACATGCCGCAGCGCGGGATCGTGGACCGCCTCATCCGGCCGGGGCAGTTGCGCCGCGACGAGCGCCTCGCCGATGCCGTTCGCCGCCGCGAGGCGATCCAGACCAGGCGGGGGCAAGGGCCCCATGAGGGCGGGGCCGGGCAGCGCGGCGGCATGGAAGGGCTGTCACCTGCCTATGAACCGCGCGGCCACGCCTATTACGTCTCCTACGCTTGGGGCGGCAACGCGAGCAAGGAGGACCGCAGGCGCGAGGCGGAGGTCGATACGCTGTGTG
>CAYYSM010000301.1:0-3575 GCA_964474225.1 uncultured Hyphomicrobiaceae bacterium | reverse complement strand
GCCGGAGGACGCGCCGGACAAGCCAACCTATGTCGAGATCGGCTTTGAGCGCGGGGACGCAGTGTCTATCGACGGCGAGGCGCTTAGCCCGGCGACCCTCTTGGCCCGGCTGAACGAACTCGGCCGCGACAACGGCATCGGCCGGCTGGACCTCGTCGAAAACCGTTTCGTCGGCATGAAGTCGCGCGGCATCTACGAAACGCCCGGCGGCACGATCCTGCTCGCGGCCCATCGCGGCATCGAGTCGATCACGCTGGATCGCGGGGCGGCGCATCTCAAGGACGAACTGATGCCGCGCTATGCCGAGCTAATCTATAATGGGCTGTGGTTTTCGCCCGAGCGCGAGATGCTCCAGGCGGCCATCGACCAGAGCCAGGCGCATGTCACCGGAACAGTCCGCCTGAAGCTCTACAAGGGCAGCGTCCATGTCGTCGGGCGGCGCTCCCCGCACTCGCTTTACTCGCAGGACCTTGTCACCTTCGAGGAAGGCTCCGGCTACGACCAGAAAGACGCCGAAGGCTTCATCAAGCTGAACGCGCTGCGCCTGCGCCTCGTCGCCGCCCGCCGCGCGCGCAATCCGTAGGGTAGCGAACCGGCCTTTGCCGCGCTTTCGCCGCAATGTATAGTCCCGCGCATGACGAGCGCGCTGATCGACATTCGCCGCGCGACCGCGGACGACGCCCCTGCCCTGGCCGCCGTGCGCGAGGAGGCGTGGCGCGCGACCTATCAAGGGCTGATCCCGCACATCACGCTGCAGCAGATGATCGCCTCGCACACGCCGGGCTGGTGGGAGAAGCTGTTGCGCATGGGCGCTTCGGTGCTGCTGCTCGATTTCGACGGGCAGACGCGCGGCTATGCCACCTATGGCCGCTCGCGCCATGGCCCGGCCGGCTATGAAGGCGAGATCTACGAGCTTTATCTGATGCCGGTCTATCAGGGCGCAGGGCTGGGCCGGCAACTGTTCGAGGCCGCGCGGCGCGAACTGGGCCGGCGTAACCTGCAGGGGCTGGTGGTCTGGTCGCTGCGCGACAATGAACAGGCCTGCGCATTCTATGAGGCGCTTGGCGGCAAGCCCGGCGGCACGGCCATCGAGCGGCTTGGCGGCGAACGGCTGGAGCGCGTGGCGTATCTCTGGCCGTAACGTTGCGCCGACATTGTGGGAGCGCGGCTTGATACCCGTTGACGCTGCCCCTGCTCTCGGTCAATCTGCGCGCGATTTCGCAGCGCAACATGAGCGCGCCCGAATGCGCCACCGGACCCTCAACACATGAACAAACGCAATATCGCCATCATCGCCCATGTCGATCATGGAAAGACGACCCTGATCGACGTGCTGATGCGCCAGTCCGGCCTGTTCCGCGAGAATGAGCAGGTCGCAGAGCGCGCGATGGATTCCAACGACCTGGAGCGGGAACGCGGCATCACGATCCTGGCCAAGGTCACCTCGCTCGTCTGGGACGATACCCGCATCAACATCGTCGATACCCCCGGCCACGCGGATTTCGGCGGCGAGGTCGAACGCATCCTCAACATGGTCGACGGCGCGATCGTCCTGGTCGATGCCTCCGAAGGCCCAATGCCGCAGACGAAATTCGTCGTGCAGAAGGCGCTCAAGGTCGGGCTGAAGCCGATCGTGGCGATCAACAAGATCGACAAGCCGGACGAGCGCCACCAGGAGGTCGTCAATGAGGTGTTCGACCTGTTCGCCGCGCTGGACGCCAGCGAGGAGCAGCTCGACTTTCCCGTGCTTTACGGCTCGGCCAAGGAAGGCTGGATGGCTGACGACCCCGCCGGCCCTCGCGTCGACATGGCGCCGCTGTTCGACCTGGTGGTGCGGCACGTGCCGCCGCCCAACGTCGAGGACGGCCCGTTCCGCATGCTCGCGACGACCGTGGACGCCGATCCTTACCTGGGCCGCATTCTGACCGGCCGCGTTACCACCGGCGTGGTCGCGCCGAACCAGTCGATCAAGGCGCTTTCGCGTAACAGCGATCTCGTCGAGCAGGGCCGCGTGTCGAAGGTTCTGGCGTTTCGGGGCCTCGCACGCACACCGGTCGAACGCGCCGAGCCAGGCGACATCGTCGCCATCGCCGGGCTGAACACCGCGACGGTGGCTGATACGCTCTGCGCGCCCGAGGTGAGCGAGCCGATCCCGGCCCAGCCGATCGACCCGCCGACGCTGTCGATGACCTTCCGCATCAACGATGGCCCCTTCGCCGGTCGGGACGGCAGCAAGGTCCAGAGCCGCGTCATCCGCGAGCGCCTGCTGAAGGAGGCGGAAGGAAACGTCGCCCTGCAGGTCGAAGAGACCGACGACAAGGACGCCTTTCAGGTTTCGGGCCGGGGCGAACTGCAAATGGCGGTCCTGATCGAAACCATGCGCCGCGAGGGCTTTGAGTTGACCGTTTCGCGTCCGCGCGTGGTGTTCAAGACCGACCCGGACACGGGCGAACGGCTGGAGCCAATCGATGAGGCGATCATCGACGTCGATGACGACTATGCGGGCACGGTGGTTCAGAAGCTTTCTGAGCGGCGCGGCGAGCTGGTGGAGATGCGCCCCTCCGGCGGCGGCCGCCAGCGGCTTGTCATGCGCGTCCCGACGCGCGGGCTGATCGGCTATCACAGCGAACTTCTGTCCGACACACGCGGCACGGCGGTGATGCACCGGATATTCCATGGCTATGCGCCCTATCGCGGCGATATTCAGGGCCGGCGTACAGGCGTGCTGATCTCCAATAGCCAGGGCGAGGCGTTGGCCTATGCGCTGTGGAACCTGGAGGACCGCGGGCCGCTGATGATCGATCCGCAGACCCGCGTGTATCAGGGGATGATCGTCGGCGAGCACAACCGCGGGAACGACCTGGAAGTGAACGTGCTGAAGGGCAAGCAGTTGAGCAACGTCCGCGCCGCCGGCAAGGATGACGCCGTGAGGCTGACCCCGCCGATGAAGATGACGCTGGAACGCGCGCTGAGCTATATCAATGATGACGAGCTCGTCGAGATCACCCCGGGCGCGATCCGCTTGCGCAAGCGCCATCTCGATCCGCATGAGCGCAAGCGCGCCGAGCGGGCCGCCGAGTCCGCAGCATGAGGACGGCGATGCTGCGGGCGGCCCTGATCCTGCTGCTTGGCTTGGCCGCAGCCCCGGCGCAGGCGGCTGATGTCCGCTTCGCCACCTGGAACATCGCCAATTTCTGGCATGTGCCCGGCGAATATCTGCGGCCGGCGCGCGATGGTAGCCCCGGCCTGATCCGGCTGCGCAGCGATCTCGACGGCCTCCGCGCGGTCATCGGCCGGCTCGGCGCGGATGTGATCGGCCTGCAGGAGATGGCGTCGCCGGAAGCGGTGCGCGCGCTGTTCCCTGTGGATGGATGGGGGCTGGTCTTTTCCGGCCGGCTGGCGGACGATCTTGCCGCCGACCCGGACAAGCTGGCGCGGCCAGAGACCCGCGACATCTACACGGCCATCGTCTATCGCAAGCATCTGGCCGAGATCGTAGCGGTCGAGCGGTTGCGGGGCCTGAGCCAGCCGGAGACGGGCGATGATGGCGAAACGCGCTACACGCGCGATGGTAC
>CAYYSM010000300.1:0-3578 GCA_964474225.1 uncultured Hyphomicrobiaceae bacterium | reverse complement strand
GCTGCGAGGCCTTGGCGCGCGAGCGCAGAAGCGATGCGCAAAGCCTTTTCGATGGACACGCGCAGCCGAAGCGGTTTCTGGCCGATCGCGTGCCGGGCGGACGCGTGGCGGCGGATGCGGCCCTGTCGCTGATGGAGCGGCTGCAAAGTCTGGAGCGCGGCGAGATCGCCGACGATGAGGCGCCCAGCTATCTGATCGGCGGCGAGATCAGCGTCGAGGCGCTGAACGACGCGTGCGAGACGTTGCTCGCCCGGCTGGCCGCGCATTACGGCTGGGGAGATGACAGCGAGGCGCTGTCGGCCGAAGATGACGCGCCGATGGCGCTCGATGAGCCGGACGCCGATCCCGCGATCGACGGTAAGATGACCCGCGGGAACCGCGGGGAGGCCGAGCGAGAGCCGTTGCCGCGAGCGGACGAACCGACTGAAGCCAGCGGCAACCGGTCCGCCGGGCAATCGCCGGAGCCGGCAGAGGACACGCCCGAGGCGACGGACGGCGCGGCGGACGAAGCCGGAGGGATCGCGCCAGCAGACGCGGAAGAGACGCCGCGCGCCGCTTCGGGCTAGCCCGCGTTGTCCTCGCCCGGTACGTCTGAGGCGATGTTGCGCGCCGTCAGTTGCGTTTGCACGAGGCTTGCGGCGGCTTCGAGGCGGTCTTCCTCGGGGCAGCGGAACACAACATTCACGCCGAAGCGGTTGTCCACATGAAACGGATAGCTGCCGATGGCGACGTCTGGGAATTGCTCCTGGGCATCGCCAAGGACATCGGCGATGTCGCCTTCCTTGCCGGACACGCGCAGCGTGCGGCTTAGGATTTTCCGGCCCGCGCGCAGGTCGGGCAGAACCTGGTCGAGCATGCCCTGCATGATCTGCGGCACCCCGGCCATCACATAGACATTCTCGACCGAAAAACCCGGCGCGACCGAGACCGGATTGTCGATCAGCGCCGCGCCCGCGGGCATCCGCGTCATGCGCAGCCGCGCGGGGGTGAGTTCAGTTTGGCGGAAGTGGCGCTGCAGGATGTCGAGCGCCCGCTCATCCACGTCGACAGGCAGGCCAAACGCGGCGCCGATGGCATCCGCCGTGATGTCGTCATGCGTGGGGCCGATGCCGCCGGTCGTGAACACATAATCGCAGCGGGCGCGGAGCGCGTTCACGGCCTCGACAATGGCGTCCTGATCGTCCGGGACAATGCGCACCTCGCGCAGCTGGATGCCGGTTTCCGTCAGCTTCTCAGCGACGTAGCCGATATTCTTGTCCTTCGTGCGCCCGGATAGCACTTCGTCGCCGATCACCACCAGCCCGGCCGTCACCATACCCGCGTCAGTTTCCGCCATCTGCGCTCGCCATTGTCTCTCGTCCCCGCGCCGCATGCGGCTCTTGCCGCGCGCGCAGGCGCATCCTACTCTTAAACAATGCAGTTTGCGTGCCCGCTTATACCCGGTCAGCTTGAGCGAAGATACAAGCGTTTTCTCGCCGATGTCAGGCTGGACAGCGGGGAAACGGTGACGGCGCATTGTCCCAATCCGGGATCGATGCTGGGGCTGGCGGAGCCGGGGGTGCGCGTATGGCTCTCGCCCAGCACGGACCCGAAGCGCAAGCTGAAATATAGCTGGGAACTCGTGGAACTGGCCGGGCCGGGTGGCGTCGAATATGCCGGGATCAACACAGCGCATCCGAACCTGTTGGCCGCAGAAGCGATCGCGGCGGACCGCATCCCGGAGCTTGCGGGCTATAAGACGCTGCGCCGCGAGGTCAAATACGGCAAGAACAGCCGGGTGGACATCCTGCTCGAAGGCGCAGGCGCCCGCTGCCTCGTCGAGGTGAAGAACGTGCATCTCAGCCGCGCGCCGGGCCTTGCGGAATTCCCGGACAGCGTGACGGCGCGCGGGGCGAAGCATCTTGACGAGCTGGCCGCAAGCGTCGCCGGAGGCGACCGGGCCGTCATGCTCTACATCGTGCAGCGACCGACGGATCGCTTCGCGCTGGCCGAAGATATCGATCCGGGCTACGCGGCAGCCTTCGCGCGGGCGCGCGAGGGCGGCGTCGAGGCGTTGTGTTATGTTTGCGAAGTCGGCCTTGACGGTATAAGTGTGCGGGAGCGCATTCCGTTCACAGAAGACGTGACGGCGACGAAGGCGGCGTCCTGACCGCGGTGGAAGAGACGGAATGACAGAACTGGAGAGCGATATGAGGCGCGCGGATCGCAAGGTCCGGCTTTACGACGATGAAGCCTTCGAAGGGCTGCGTGCGGCCGGCCAACTGGCGGCCGAGGCGCTCGACATGGTTGCGCCGCATGTGAAGCCGGGCGTCACGACGCAGGAACTGGATGATCTCGTGCTGGAATTCTCGCTGGATCACGGCGCGATCCCGGCGACGCTGAATTATCGCGGCTATACCAAGTCGATCTGCAGCTCGATCAATCACGTCGTCTGCCACGGCATTCCCAGCCCGCGCCAGCTCTATGAGGGGGACATCGTCAACATTGACGTGACGCTGATCCTGAATGGCTGGCACGGTGACACGAGCCGCATGTATCCGGTCGGGCAGGTGGCGCGGCGGGCCGAACGGCTGATCGAGGTGACGCATGAGGCGCTGATGCGGGGCGTCGCGGCGGCGCAGCCCGGCAACACGACGGGCGACATCGGCGCGGCGATCCAGCGTTATGCCGAAACCGAGCGGTGCAGCGTCGTGCGCGACTTCTGTGGCCACGGGGTCGGCGACGTGTTCCACGACAAGCCGAACATCCTGCACTACGGCAATCCGGGCGATGGGCTGGAGCTTGCGCCCGGCATGGTCTTCACTATCGAGCCGATGATCAATCTCGGCCGTCCCCATGTGAAGATCCTCAAGGACGGCTGGACTGCGGTCACGCGCGACCGTTCGCTGTCCGCGCAGTTCGAGCATACGGTCGGCATCACCGAGGACGGCTGCGAGGTGTTCACCTATTCGCCGGCCGGTCTGCACAAGCCGCCGTATCACGTGGAGCAGCTGCGTGCGTCATGAGCGGGTTTGACGATGCCCAGGGCCGAGCGCCATCGGCCGGGAGCGCGCAGCCCGCGCTGCCGATGGGTGAGGCCGAGGCGGAAGCGAAATACGCCCGCAAGAAGAACGGGAAGGCGGCCAAGCCGCACTATTACGGCCACCGGCAGCGGCTGCGCCAGCGCTTTATGGAAGGCGGGCCGGATGCGCTGCCGGACTACGAGCTTCTCGAACTGATCCTGTTCCGCGCCATCCCGCGCCGCGACACCAAGCCGCTCGCCAAGGAGCTGCTGGCCAGGTTCGGCTCCTTCGCCGCGGTGATGAACGCTTCGCCCGCGCGGCTACGCGAGGTCTCGGGCATGGGCGAGGCCGTGATTACCGAGCTGAAGCTGGTGCGCGCCGCCTCGCTGCGCCTGCTGAACCGCGAGATCCTGGACAAACCGGTGCTCAGCTCCTGGACGCAGGTGATGAACTACTGCCAGGCCGCGATGGCGCATTCGGAGATCGAGCAGCTTCGTATCCTGTTCCTCGACAAGCGCAACAGGCTGATCGCCGATGAGGTGCAGCAGGACGGCACGGTAGACCACACGCCGGTCT
>CAYYSM010000299.1:0-3579 GCA_964474225.1 uncultured Hyphomicrobiaceae bacterium | reverse complement strand
GCGGCGGTGGCAGCCAGCGTGTATTGCGCGTGAGTAAAGGGCGCATCGCCGGGTTTGGGGGTCTCATTAGCCGGGTCGTTCAGCGCCGCGTCGACAGCCGCTCCCGGCACGATTCCGAACGCCGCCAGCACCCGACGGGCATCGGCCAGCGTCGTGGGGTCGGGCACGGTCGGGCCGGAGCCGATCGCGTTTGGGGCATCCCCCGGTACATCGGAAATCGCCAGCGTCACGATGCGCGCTGGCGCAGCCTTCGCGGCCAGCCGCCCGCCCTTGAAGCGCGAGAGGTGCTTGCGCACGCAGTTGATCTGGCTGATCGTCGCCCCGGAGCGCAGCAGCGCCTGGGTGAGCGCGCGCTTGTCGTCCAGCGTCAGGCCCGGAACCGGCGCGGCGCAGAGCGCCGATGCGCCGCCCGACATCAGCACCAGCACCAGATCATCCGCTTGCGCCGACGCTGCGGCTTCAAGCGCAGCCTCCGCGCCGCGCAGACTGCCGTCATCCGGCACGGGATGCCCCGCCTCGATCAGCCGCGTGTGCGCAAGAGGCACACCGTAGCCATGCCGGGTGACCGCAAGCGCACGATACCGGCCCTGCGCGATCCCGTCTGCGTAATGCTCTTCCGCCACGCGCGCCATCGCCCCGGCAGCTTTCCCGCAGGCAATGACGACGATCCGCCCGCCCGGCCACTCCGGCAACAGACCGGGGAGACACCGCGCGGGTTGCGCGCGCGCCACGGCGGCGTCGTACAGGGCGATCAAATCGGTGCGATGTGGATCTTCAGCCATTGCGCCTGTGATTATCAGCAAACATCTAAAGCACAAGGGTTTGCTTGATAAAAAAGTTCTGTAGGGTAGAGGCCTTTCCCGAAAACGATAAACCGCGCCGCTTGCGGCGCATCAAACAACCGAAGTCCAACAATGCTGAAAAAGATGGAGATCGAGCGATCGGACGAGTCGTCCGCAGAAAACGCATTTGAGTTCATACCCGGCGCGCCCGATGCGGGGCTGGTTATCACCTGCGATCACGCGACCAATGCTTTCCCGCCCGGTTACGGCACGCTGGGTCTGCCGCCGGAACAACTGGAGCGGCACATCGCCTATGATATCGGCGCGGCAGGGGTGACGCGCCGGCTGGCGGAACTTCTCGGCGTGCCCGCGGTGTTGTCGCGGTTTTCGCGGCTGTTCATTGACCCCAACCGCGCGATCGACGACCCGACGCTCATCATGCGCATCTCCGACGGCGCAGTGGTGCCGGGCAACGCGCGCATCGATCAGCGCGAGATCGACTACCGGATCAACAATTTCTATCGCCCATACCACGCCGCCATCGACGCTGCGCTCGACGGCGCCATCGCCACGGGCAAGCCGCCGGCGATCTTCTCGATCCACAGCTTCACCGAGGCCTGGCGCGGGCACCCGCGGCCGTGGCACGCGACCGTGCTGTGGGACAAGGACCCGCGCTTCGCCAAGCCGCTGGTCGATGCGCTCCACGCCGAGCCGGGCATTGTCGCCGGTGAAAACGAGCCTTACAGCGGGCGTCTCAAGGGCGACAGCATGTATGAGCACGGCACGCGCCGGGGGCTGCCGCACGCGCTGATCGAAATCCGCCAGGACCTCATCCGCGACCCGGCCGGACAGCAGGAATGGGCCGAGCGTCTGGCGCAGATCATCGGGCGCATCCTTCAGACCCGGCGCAACAGCGGCTTGCACCGCATCCACTACTATGGCTCCTTTGCAGATGAGGGGGCAATCCTGCCCCATGTCAGAACGCCACGTGAGGAGGAGCTTATGCGCGAGATCGACCCCAAGACCGCGACCGAGATCGAGGCGGCGGTGTTCCGCCGGCTGGTCAGCCATCTGCGCGAGCGCACGGATGTGCAGAACATCGACATGATGAACCTCGCCGGCTTCTGCCGGAACTGCCTGTCGAACTGGTACCGCGAGGCGGCGGAAGAGCGCGGTTTCGACCTCTCGAAAGAAGAATCGCGCGAACTCGTCTACGGCATGCCCTATGACGAGTGGAAGGCGAAATACCAGACCGAGGCGACGCCGGAGCAGCAGGCGCGCTTTCAGGAAGCGCACGGCGACGGCCACTGAGGCCATCCACAGGCTGCGCCTGGTTCTGGATAACGCGCCGCGGGCGCTTGAGACGGCAGGGGCGGCGGCCTAGCCTGATGACAAAGGTTGAGCGGACGAATCGTCCGCCAGCCGCCGCCATCCATCTCCAACCGGAAAACAGGCCGCCCCATGAGCGAACTTCACGATAGCACCCGCCAGCAGTTGCGCGCCATCATCGAACGCATCGAGCGGCTGGAAGAGGAAAAGGCCGCGCTCGCTGCCGACATCCGCGAAGTGTACGCCGAGGCCAAGGGCCACGGCTTCGACACCAAGGCGCTGCGCAAGATCGTGCAGATGCGCAAGAAGGAAGCGCATGAGCGCCAGGAGGAGGAGGCGGTGCTGACCACCTATCTGCACGCGCTCGGCATGCTGGAGGACACGCCGTCCTGGCAGGCCCCCGAAGGCGAAGCGCCGCAGGAGGACGCGGCTTAACGGCCCTGTCCGCGCCTGATCGCATAGGGCCATAAAGACCACCCTCGCAGCCTGCAGCATGCCCGCGGGCATCCCCGAATTTCTATCGACGTTCGCGGCATCTGCGCCGCGCGGCGTTGCGTTGCGCTCCGGCTTGGTGTCTAGTCCAGAAGGATGTTTGCGGGCGCGGCAGGATGTTCGCGCGCCAGCAGCGTCTGACGTTAACGCACTGGGAAGGCGCGACGGGCCAGCGGACGGAGCGCCATGGAGCTTGAGCGGTGTCGATCTGGGGCACAATCGCGGGCGCGGCGACCGGGCTGGCCATCGGCGGGCCGATCGGCGCGCTGTTGGGCGGACTGGCCGGGCATTACGCGATCGACCGCGAGAACGACGAGGCCGCCGACATCCATGAGCGCGAGGTCGCGTTCTCGATGGGGGTGATCGCGCTGGGCGCCAAGATGGCCAAGGCCGACGGGGTCGTGACGAAGGATGAGGTTTCGGCCTTCAAGGACGTCTTCAAGGTCCCGGACAGCGAATTGAAGAATGTCGCCCGGCTGTTCAACCTCGCCAAGAAGGATGTGGCCGGCTACGAGTCTTACGCGAAGCAGCTTGCCCGGCTGTTCCAGGACGACCGCGAGACGCTCAAGGCGGTGCTGGACGGGCTATTCCATATCGCCAAGGCGGACGAGGTCCTGCATCCGAACGAAGAACAGTATCTCGCATCAGTCGCGCGCATCTTCGGGTTTTCCGACACCGAATTCGCCTATATCCGCGCCCGGCACGTACAGGCGAAGGAGCGCAGTCCCTATGACGTGCTGGAGGTCGACCCGTCCATCAGCGACGCTGAGCTGAAGAAGCGCTATCGCGAGCTGGTGCGCGAGAACCACCCCGACCGGCTGATGGCGCGCGGCGTGCCCGAAGAGTTCGTCGAGATCGCCAATAACAAGATCGCGGCGATCAACCAGGCCTATGACGAGATCGCCAAAGAGCGCGGGCTTTAAGGCTGTGGAGCGCAGGCAGGTGTTGCGCAGGATCGCGTGGATGGCAGGCGGCG
>CAYYSM010000298.1:444-3611 GCA_964474225.1 uncultured Hyphomicrobiaceae bacterium | reverse complement strand
ACGCTTCTGGCCAGCCGCAATCACCTTGGGCTACTCTCGGAAGACGTCGATCCCCAGACCGGCGAATTGTGGGGGAACTTCCCCCAGACATATTCGATGGTCGGAATCATAAATGGCGCGACCCGGCTGTCGCGCTCATGGGAGAGCGTCTTATGACACGTCTTATGGTGGTGTCGAACCGCGTCGCTGACTGGACCAAAGGGGGAAAGTCCGGCGGGCTCGCCGTCGCCTTGCAGGACGCACTGAAAATCCGCGGCGGGCTGTGGCTCGGCTGGTCAGGCAAGATCGTCCAGGACGACGATCCCTGTGACTTGTCGCAGGAACACCATGGCAACGTGACCCTGGCCACGATGCCGCTGACCGAGAGCGAGTATCAGCATTACTACCTTGGCTTTGCCAACAGCGTGTTGTGGCCTGTTTTTCACTACCGGCTGGACCTCGCGCGCTTCGAGCCGGAGCACTGGGAAGGCTATGTCAGCACCGTGCGCCGCTTCGCCGAAAAGCTCGTCGGCCTGCTGGAGCCCGACGACATCATCTGGGTGCATGACTACCACCTGATCCCGCTGGCGGCGGAGCTGCGCGCGCTTGGCGTGGAACAAAAAATCGGGTTTTTCCTCCACATCCCTTTCCCGTCTCCGGACGTGCTGGCCGCCGCGCCGCAGCACCGCGAACTGATGCGCGCGCTGTTCGATTACGACCTCGTCGGCCTTCAAACTCATGGTGATGTCGGCAACTTCGGCCGCTTCGTCTATGAGGCTGCTGATGGCACTGTGCTGCAGGATGGGCGGTTGCAGCTCAACGGCAAGAGCGTGCTGGTCAAATCCTTCCCAATCGGCATCGACGTCGAAAGCTTCCGCGCGATGGCGCGCACCGAAGAAGCCGATCGCCACATCCAGACGCTGCAGCGCCGGACCATCGCCAGCGCGTTCATCATCGGCGTCGACCGGCTGGACTACACCAAGGGCATCTCGGAGCGGTTCCGGGCCTTCCAGCGGCTCGTCGAGAACCACCCGGAGTACCGGACATCCGTCACGCTGATGCAGATCGCCCCGCCAACGCGCGAGGAGGTTCTCGCTTATGCCGAGATGCGCGAGGAGCTGGAGCAACTCTCCGGGCACATCAATGGCGAGCTGGGCAACTACGACTGGACGCCGGTGCGCTACATCCACCGCCATATCCCGAGAGACACGCTGGCGGCGCTGCTGCGCGGCTCGCAGGTCGGGCTGGTGACGCCGCTGCGCGACGGCATGAACCTCGTCGCCAAGGAATACGTCGCCGCGCAGGACGACGAGAACCCCGGCGTGCTGATCCTTTCGCGGTTCGCTGGCGCGGCCGAGGCGATGAAGGAAGCACTTATCATCAACCCCTATGACGTCGACGAGATGGTCGAGGCCATGCACCGGGCGCTGTCCATGCCGCTGCGCGAGCGCAAGGAGCGGCATCAGGCGCTGCTGGAGCGCGTGCGGGAAAATGACGTCGCCAACTGGCGCGAGTGCTACCTCGACACGCTTGAGACCGTGCGGCGGGAGGCGTCTGCGTGACGGGGGAAACAGGCGCCCTGCGCCTGGTCGCGGATGTCGGCGGCACGAACGCGCGTTTCGCGCTGGCCACGCCGGACGGACGATGCGAGGCCGCCGCTAATCTGCGGGTCGCGGAGTTCCCGGAATTTGATGATGCGCTCGCGGCCTATCTTCAGCGGCTTGACCGGCAGACGCGCCGGCGGATCGGCAGCGCAGCGTTCGCCGCCGCCGGGCCGGTTGAGCACGATGTCATCAAGCTGACCAATGCGCCCTGGCAGCTCGCCGCGCCGCATTTGGCGGAACAGCTGGGCGGCGTCCCGGCGGCGATCTTCAACGACTTGCAGGCGGTCGCGCTGGCCCTGCCGTATCTCGGCCACCACGACGTTGAGCCCATCGGCCCGGTTCCGCGCGCGGAGGCCGAGCCGCCGGAGCGCATGGTCGCCGTGAATGTTGGCACCGGCTTCGGCGCGGCGACTGCCATTCCCGCCGGCAATGGCTGGACCGCCTGCCCGAGCGAGGCGGGGCATATGTCGATCCCTGCCGCCGATGCCAAAGAGGCGGAACTGCTGACCTCACTCGTGCCCGGCCGCGCCGCGACGCTGGAGGATGTGCTCAGCGGCGCGGGCGTGGGCGCGCTCTACGCCTGGTTGTCTGGCGGCCAGCCCATCCCCGCGGATGCGGTTTTCGCGCGCGCACACGAAGATGCCGCCGCGGCGCGCACGGTCGACATGCTCTCCCGATGGCTTGGCCGCGCCGCCGGGGACCTTGCGCTCGCAACCGCGTCCTGGGGCGGCGCGTTCCTTCTCGGCGGCGTGGTGAGCGGCTGGCACCCGTTATGCGACCACGCAGCTTTCCGCGCCGCTTTCGAGGACAAGGGCAAGATGCGCGCGCGCATGAGCGGCGTTTTTTCCGGGGTGGTGACGCGGCAGGACGTGGCGTTGCTGGGGCTGGCGCAAGCGCCGATGCGGGATTAGCCGGGGAGTGGACGCATGAACATCACTGGCTTCGATCATATCGTCCTGACCGTGAAGTCCATTGCGCGCACCTGCGAATTCTACGAGCAGGCGCTGGGCGCGGAGGTCATCACCTTCGGGGCGGGGCGCACGGCGCTACAACTCGGCGTGAACAAGATCAACCTGCACGAAGCCGGCAACGAATTCGAGCCGAAGGCCGCCACGCCGACCCCCGGAAGCGGCGACATCTGCCTGATAACCACGGCATCGTTGGCGCAGGTCGAGCAGAACCTGCGGGCGCGTGGCGTGGCCATAGAGGATGGGCCAGTGCGGCGCACCGGCGCGCGCGGGCCGATCATGTCGCTTTATATCCGCGACCCGGACGGCAATCTCGTCGAGATCGCCAGTTACGGCGAAGCGACTTAACCCGCCAAGGCGTCGCGTGCCGATGCCTCGGGCGCGGCCGCCGGCTGCGCGCGCCACGACATCTCGAACCGGCAGGCCGGCGCGCCCATCGCCCCGCACGCGGTCTCGATCGCCCGCGCGCGCGGCGAAACCAGCATCTCGAACAGCCGCTGGAACACGCCGGCATACATCTCGCAGACCGGCGCATGACTCGTCTGCCCAGCCGCCAGCGGGCACCCAGCGATCTCCACGACCAGGGGGTGGCCCGGCACCGCGCGAAACGTCCCGC
>CAYYSM010000298.1:0-434 GCA_964474225.1 uncultured Hyphomicrobiaceae bacterium | reverse complement strand
AAGGTCCAGGCGTGCCCGCCGATCGCGCCGATCAGCGCCCCCGCGGCCAAGCCTGCCGGAAGAAGGCGGAGGCCGGCTTGCGCGAAACGCGGAATGCGATGAGCGAGCAGGTAGTCGCCCGTTCGCAGCCCGGCCTCGCGAAGCACGGCCGCCGCAGCTCCGGGAGGAAGCTCTGAGCGGACCGCACGCTGCAGCGCGCCGACCTCGTCTTCGTGCACCATCTCGGCCGGCGCGGCGGCGGCATGATGCCCAAGCCCGGCGCGGTCCAGCACCTCGGCGCAAACCGGCTCGCCCTGGCGGTGGCGGAGCGCCGCGATCACCTGCGTGATCGCGTTCGGCCCCACATGACCCGGCGGTGCTTTCGCGTGGGCGCCCATCGGCTCACTCCGCCGCGACGCTTTCGGGCAACTGCTCCTTGCCGCCGCCGCAGGCCG
>CAYYSM010000297.1:0-3612 GCA_964474225.1 uncultured Hyphomicrobiaceae bacterium | reverse complement strand
TGACCGGCAAGCCGGGCTGGTGGTCGCGCATGATCGGGCCGGGCAAGCCAATCGACACCAATCATTATTTCGTCATCTGCACCAATGTGCTGGGCGGCTGCATGGGCTCGACGGGACCGGCCTCGCTCAACCCGGCGACCGGGCGCCCTTATGGTCTCGACTTTCCCGTCATCACCATCGCCGACATGGTGCGCGCGCAGGCGCGGCTGATCGAGCGGCTGGGCATCCCGTCCCTTTTCGCGGTTGTTGGCGGATCGATGGGCGGCATGCAGGTGCTTGAATGGGCGGCGACCTACCCGGACAAGGTTTTCGCGGCGATTCCGATCGCCGCCGCCGCGCGGCACTCCTCGCAGAACATCGCCTTTCACGAGGTTGGCCGGCAGGCCGTCATGGCCGACCCCGACTGGCGCTGCGGCCGCTATCTCGAAGCCGGCGTGCGCCCGCGCAAGGGGCTGGCGGTGGCGCGCATGGCCGCGCACATCACTTATCTGTCGGATGAGGCGCTGCACAGGAAGTTTGGCCGCAACCTGCAGGACCGCGACTGCGTGACCTTCGGCTTCGACGCCGATTTCCAGGTCGAGAGCTATCTGCGCCATCAGGGCATGAGCTTCGTCGACCGCTTCGACGCCAACACCTACCTCTACATCACGCGCGCGATGGACTATTTCGACCTGGCGCAAGACCACGGCGGCAGCCTGGCGCACGCCTTGCGCAATGCGCGCAGCCGGTTCTGCGTGGTCTCGTTCACCAGCGACTGGCTCTATCCCACGCGCGAGAGCCGCGAGATCGTGCAGGCGCTGAACGCCGTGGCGGCGAATGTCAGCTTCGTCGAGATCGAGTCCGACAAGGGCCATGACGCCTTTCTGCTCGACGAGCCGGAGCTGTTCGACGCCGTCTCCGGTTTCCTCAGCGCCGCCGCCGAGCGCCGCGGGCTATAAGGGGGAGCCGCATGGACGCACGCACACCGGGTACAGGCAGCCGCGTCGACCACCTGCTCATCGCCGATATGGTGAAGCCGGGCGCGCGCGTGCTTGACATCGGTTGCGACACCGGCGATCTGCTCAAGCTGCTGGAGACGGTGCGCGACGTGGACGGGCGCGGGGTCGAGCTGAGCCAGTCCGGCGTGAATTTCTGCGTCGGGAAGGGGCTGTCGGTGGTCCAGGGCGACGCCGACCGCGATCTGGAGAACTACCCGGACCAGGCGTTCGACTACGCCATCCTGAGCCAGACGCTGCAGGCGACGCGCCGTCCAAAATACGTGCTGGAGCAGCTTTTGCGGATCGGGCGCTACGCGATCGTATCGTTCCCGAATTTCGGGCACTGGCGCATCCGCTTCAAACTGCTGTTCAACGGGCGGATGCCGAAAACCGAGAATTTGCCCGAGGAGTGGTACGACACGCCCAATATCCACTTCTGCACGATCAAGGATTTCATCAGCCTGTGCGAGGAGGTGGATGCGCGGATCGTCAAGCCGGTCGCGCTCAATTCCTATGGCAAGCCGTTACGCTTCGGCCTGCCGCTGAGCTGGCAGAACCTGTTCGGCGAGCAGGCCGTCTTTCTGCTGACGCGCAAGTGATTTCCGAGACTGCGCGCCGTTCCGACAGCCGGGCCATTGCCGGCCGGACGACCGCGGGGCGGGCCATCGCCGGGCGCAGCTTCACCTCGGCCGGGCCGATGATCCCGTGAAGCTCCTTGCGCGCCTCGATCACCAGCACGCCCGACAGCGCCGGCCAGATGCGCCGTCCCGCGCGCTCCCAGGCCGGAGCCGCATGCAGCATCATCCGCCAGCTTACCGGAGGCATAAACAGCGACGGCAGGCTCGCCTGCGGCGAGAGCATGGCCGCCTCCAGACGGCGTGTGATCTGCCCTTCGCTGTAAGGGTGCCCCACGCCCAGCGGCGTGTGATCGGCGCGCGCCCACAGACCCTTGCGGTTCGGCAGCACCAACATCAAGCGCCCTTCCGGGCGCAGCACGCGCCAGAACTCGCGCAGCAGCGCCGCGCCGTCTTCGCTGAACTCCAGCGAATGCACGGCGAGCAGGCAATCCACCGAATTGTCCGGCAGCGGCAGGTCCGGCTCCTCGAACATGGCGGCGATGTTCCGCCCGTCGTCCGGCCAGTAGATCACGCCCTGCGGCCGCGGCATCAGCGCGATGACCCGCTCGGCCTCGGTGCGCAGCGCGCGCAGATAAGGCGTCGCATACCCGACCCCGGCCACGCAAAGACCGTGCACGTCCCGCCACTGCGAGCGGATGCGCAGCGCGATCAGGTGCCGCGCCACATGCCCCAGCGGGCTGGCATAGAAATCCACAAGGTCTTGCAGAGCCGGACGCATGACAGCTTCACCATCCCCAAGGCCAATACCGCGCGCCATCGGCATCCGCCTTCTGCCCATTGCGCACGATCTGGCAGATGCTAGGGTTCAGGCAACCAGTTCGACGCAAGAGGAACCCACCGCAATGCTCGAAGTTTACCAGTTTACGTGCCTTTCCGACAATTTCGGCGTGCTCATTCACGATCCCGAGTCCGGCTTCACCGCCTCCATCGACGCGCCGGACACCGATGCGGTACGCGAGGCGCTCGCCGCGAAGGGTTGGAATCTCACGCATATCCTCGTGACGCATCACCACCCGGACCATGTCGCGGGCATCGAACCGCTGAAACGGGAGACGGGCTGCACCGTCACCGGCCCGGCCAAGGGCCGCATCAGCGGCGTGGATGTGGGCCTCAGCGAGGGCGAGACCTACGCCTTCGGCCGGTATGAGGCGCAAGTGCTGGAGACGCCAGGCCACACGCTTGACCACATCGCCTACTTCTTCCCGGAACCGGGGCTCCTGTTCGCCGGCGACACGCTGTTCTCGCTGGGCTGCGGGCGCGTGTTCGAAGGCACGCCCGCGCAGATGTGGCACTCTCTGCAGAAGCTCATGCGCCTGCCGCGCGACACGCAGGTCTATAGCGGCCATGAATACACGCTCAAGAATGCCGAGTTCGCGCTGACGGTCGAATCAGGCAATGACGCGCTTCAGGAGCGCGCCGCCGAGGTGCGCCGCCTGCGCGACCAGGAGAAACCAACGTTACCCACAACTTTAGGTCGAGAGCTTGAGACAAATCCCTTCCTGCGCCCCGACTCGCCCGAAATCCGCCAGACTCTGGGGATGGAAGGCGCTTCGGACGAGGACGTCTGGGCCGAATTGCGCCAGCGTCGGAACCGTCACTGACTGGGCATCATGTGGATGAAGCTTTGGCAGCAGGCTTGCGCGACGGTGAGTGCTTGCTCAGCCAAGGCGATTGCCCTTTAATAAATTTGCGGGAGCCATTCCCGAGGGGCGTGGGTTTTATCCGCCGATAGCGAAAGATGCGGCACTCTTTTCGCGATCAGGATCAAAGCCCCCTAACATGCGTTGAGACCGGAGCCGTCTGAACGGGCCATGAGGGCGGATGAGCGAGCGGCGCAAGCGGCTCGCGCCCATGGGCGACTCCGGATACAGTCGAGGGACGCGGCGCGCCTGCAACGGGCGGGCGCAAGAGCGGGGTAAGCTGATGCAAGCGGAGCAAAGGGGATCATTCCTCTCCGCGTTATTCGTCGATTACGACAACGTCTATCTCTCGCTGAA
>CAYYSM010000296.1:0-3619 GCA_964474225.1 uncultured Hyphomicrobiaceae bacterium | reverse complement strand
CTTCCGCTACGCTCCAGGCAGGTCAGAGTCCAGAGGTAAATGGGGACGCCACCAAGCGAAACCCGGAGCTCGAGCTGAGATTGAGCGGAGACCTGAAGTCGCGAGCAGCGCAGCGGGCGCCGTTATCGGAACCGCCGAACGAGCCGCCGCGCAAAACCCGGCGGCCGTCTGCATCCAAGTCCTCTCGACCATCCCCAGGATCATAGGGATAATCCTTGGACAAACTCCGCGTCCACTCCCACACATTGCCGCTCAAATCCTCTGCCCCATAGGGACTGGCCCCACCAGGGAAACAGCCTACCGCGCTAGTCGTGCCAATGCCGGTGTCACTGTAGTTCGCTTTCTCTGGATCCGGACTCTCACCCCACGGGTAGATCCGTCCATCGTCGCTCCCAGCCGCCTTCTCCCACTGTGCTTCAGAAGGAAGACTGATCTCCTCATTGGTACCTAATTCACCCCTCTGACGCAAATGCTCAGTCAACCAACGGCAGAAGGCCACCGCCTCGTACCAACTCACCCCCACCACCGGATGGTTGGGCAAATTGAACGGCGCGCCGTACTCCTCCGGACCTGTGACATTTTTGCGCTCACGCCACGACCGTCCGTCCTCGATCCAGTAGCTCCGTTCCGTATATCCTCCGGTTTCCACGAAAGTCGTATACTGGGCATTGGTCACCGGATAGCAGCTGATAGCATAGGGCCGTTCAATGTTGTACGTGTGCTGTGGCTTTTCATCGCCAAAAGCCATCCCGTCATCATCGGTGCTGCCCATCAGGAACGGCCCGGCCGGTACTTCACACCAAACAATGTCTGGCAGCCCATCCTCGCGCAATCCCACGCCAGGCCTTGGATCGCCCAGCTTCGCCAGCGTGTTCCCCGCAGCCACACGCTCCACGGCGGGCAGTTTACCATCCGTCATCACCCGCACCAGGTGCGCTTGCACCCGCTCGACCTTGGGCTGGTTGCGCTCGCTCACCTGGTCCAGGTCGGCGCTCTCTACCAAAGCCTGTCCAGCCAACAGCGCACCACAGGCGTCCGGCTCAGCCTGCGCTATTTCTTCAGACAGGGCCTGATAACACAAGGCATCCACCAAAGACCAGACCGCCGACGCTGTTCCCCGCGCCGCCTTGGCCCCGGCCAATAGGGCCACCTCCCGCCAGCGGTTGGGATCGCCCCGGGCCAACTCGGCCACGCAATCTGGATAATCATAATCGGTCAAGTAGCAGGCCGCCAGGTACTCCTGAAAGGTGCGGTGGGGGAAGGTGTAGACACCCACACCCCGGGGCACCAGCAGGCCTGCGCGTTGGCTGAGATAACGGATCAACTGGGCCGGGTTAGCCTCTGGATTCTTGCTCAAACGCATAAGGCCGCTGAGCAACTCCCCCTCCGGCACGTCAGCGGTGCCCAGCAGGTCCGGCTGGGCCGCGTGGGCCTCATACGCCAACCGTTCCAGCAGATCGCGCACCTTCTCCCGATCGACTTGCAGCCACTCGGCCAAGCTGGGCTGCTGGACCACGTAATTGCCCTCTTGATCGCGCACCGCCTTGGGCCGCTCCCACCAATCGAGCAGCAGATCCACGGTGTCGGCGTAAAGCGCCTCCCGCTTCTCCGGCAGGCTCCCGCCCCGCCAGGCGTGCAAGCTCGCCATCAGCGTCAGCAGCAACGGCCGCTCGGCCAGGGCCTGCAAACGCTCGCTATTAAAGATCGCCCGCCGGAGCAAGACCGCCCGACCCTGAGCCTCGTCACCGTCAAAATCCCTCAGCTGGGCGATGTGGGCGTACCACCGGTCGACGAAACGCCAGATTTGCCCCTTGTCGAATGGGGCCAGCACCGTCTCCTCGAAGGTTCCCAGACGCCAGGCTTGTTGCTGGTAGGCGTAGGTGCGGCTGGTGATCAGGAAGCGACACTTGCGGAAGGTGGCCGCGAAATCCTCTACCGACTGCTGGATTTGCACTCGGCGATGCTTGGCCTCTGGCACCTCATCCAGGCCATCCAACAAGATCAGGCCACCATGCCGTTGCAGGTACTGCGCCAGGTGCGGCTCGTAATCCCTCAGGGCGGCGGCCTCCAGCTCGGCGGCGATGAAGTCCCACAGGTGCTTGGCCGTAGCCTGCTCACCGACTGGCGGCAAGCCGCGGGCGGCGAAGTCGCGCAACACCACGCGCACCGGCAACAGCGCCCCGTGGGACCAGGGCTGTAACGCCTGCTCTTTCTCCTTTTCCTCCTCCTCGTCCTCTGGCGGCAGGGGCTCGCGCAAGCGCGCCAGGTTGGGCTGTTGGCCCAGCAGTTCCCCCGCCATACAGAGGGTCACGAAGTTGACGAAGGTCGATTTGCCGCTGCCCGGCTCGCCCAATAGCACCAGCCGTTTGTGTCGGTCCAGTTGGTGCAGGGCCGATAGCCGCCGTTGCTCGCCGCGCATCATCTGTTCCGGCAAGCAGTTCTTGCGGGATAGATGTTCGTGTTCCTCGCGGGTGAGGGTGCGCAGCGCGGTGTAGACCGCCCCCAGGTTTAGCTGCGCCTCGGCCTTGCTGGCGGCCTCCGGGTCAATGCCGGAGAGCGCGATACGGCGCACTCGCTCGTAGAGGTGGTTGAGGTAGCAATGGCGCATTTCGTCGGGGTCAGTGCACGCTTCACCAGAGACGATCTGTTGCTCGACGTAGGTCCCGGCATGTACGGAACGGCTGTGGTCGCCGGTGAGGATGTCGCCCGCGACGTCGCCATCCACGACCACCCCCTGCCGCCCGGCAGCGCGAGTGCCCGTCCCTTGGGCAATAGCACCGTCGCCAACGAGCGTTGCCTCGTAGCGCGCCAAGTTGCCCAGGCGGGCCAGCTCGTCGCGCAACGTCTGCTCGAACCAGGCACGCTCGCTTTCCGTCAGCGCCGCCCGCGCCTGGGTGACTGCGTCGAGCTTGATCAATACCGCGTCCAGCTCGATGCGCAGGTCGGGGCTGGTGTCCACGGCCTCCGCCAGCGCCTGGGCCGCGTCAGCCTCGTCCTTCCAATCCTGGATCATGTTGGCAAGCAGGTTACTGCCGACACCCGCGACCACGCCGCCCAGGGTCATTGCTGCACTCAAATCCCCTTGCTGCACCGCTTCCACCACTGGCCACAGCGCGGTCGCCGCCAGGTATGGATACAGCGAGGCTGTACCCGCATTGCGCAGCACAGCCCAACGGGTCTGCCAGCCCGCCATCTGCTGCTTGATCGCATCTTGCCATTCTTGTAGATTAAATGCCATACCCACCTCCGTTAGACCGCTATGTCTTGACCGCCGTTATGGTTTGACCTGTATCATAGCCATAAACGCAGCGATAGCGCTCAATCTAAGTCGCTCAACCCTGTTCGTCGCGAGAATCGCCAATGGAGATATCGCCGCCCACATTCCCACCGACAGCCACCCCGCCATCCCCCGCCGCTGTGACCCCCGACCCCTGGGCGATAACGCCGGACCCGTGGACCTCGGCGTGGTAAGAGACCAAGGGTTTTGCGCCGGGCAACGGTTCCAGCGGATCAGGCGCGGGCTGCCCTTTGCTCAATCCCTCGCTGCCCAGGAGCAGCGCCACGCTATATAGTATACACCCACTTACTTGTCAGGCAAAATGATTGTCCTATAAAAACA
>CAYYSM010000295.1:834-3649 GCA_964474225.1 uncultured Hyphomicrobiaceae bacterium | reverse complement strand
GGCCGCCGGTGAAGTCGCGGGTGGCGGCCTTGTCGGCCTCGCCGCGGCTGGCGAGGTAGTTCTGCACCCATTTGCGCTTTTCCGGGTCCGGGTGGTTGGCGGGCAGGCCGAAGTCATCAGGCAGGAAGCGCTTGAGCACGCGGGCTATCAGGCTCAGGCGCTTTTCCGGGTCGAGATGCGGGGCGACCTGGGCGAGTTCGCCGGTCTCGTTCTTCTCGCTGAGCTGGAGGACGAGCAGGGCGCGGTCCTGGCGGGCGCGCCAGATATCGACGACAAGCTGAGCGCAGGCGCTGAGGAAGCCGCCGACCGCCACCGCTTCGCCGACGCCGAAGGCGCGGGTGGCCTCTAGCGAGGGGTGCTCTTCAACGGCGGCGCGCACATCATCGCCGAGGTCGGCGGCGACGGCGCGGGCAAGGTCTGTTTCGTTCATGGGCGGCTCCTCGAAATGCACATTGCGGCGGTGTCAAAAAATTGCGACTTGCCTTCGGTGAGACATCTGGGCTGTGGCGCGGAGCAGACGGTGTGCCTCAAGAGGTAAGGATGTAAGGATTCAAGAGGTAATCGCCCACGCCAAACGGAACCCGTTGAAGTCGAACCGGATGCCACGGAAGTCCCTGACGCGGATCGCGGACCGGAGGATCTGCGGACTGAAGTCCCAGGACCCGCCGCGCAGAACGCGAGAGTTACCATCTCTGTTTGTCCAGGCTGCGCCGCTGGCCTTCAGGCTGTCCGGCTTAGATGAGGAACTGCGCAAACGCGATGCCGATCCCTGGTGCGGGTTGCAGATCGTCGATCTGGCTTCAGGCGACATCGTCGAGTGGATACGTTTGGAAGGAGGCGTCACAGAGCTGTTCGATGTCTGCGTGCTGCCCGGCGTGCGCCGTCCAACGGCAACGGGCTTCCTCAACGATGAAGTTCACCGGCTTGTGACCATTGAGCCCACCACACCTGGCTGAACAACTTGCGACGGCCAAGTCCGCTTCCACCGCGCTGCAGAAGGAGGCGGCCTGTCCGGAGGTCCACCATACGATGCTAAAGCGCGAACCCGCTCCTGACCAGGCCCGAGGTCCGCTGATCGCACATAAGCAGAATAGCTCCATGGACGAGTTCGCTCTCGCTTCGCGCGGACGCGCACTCGAGTATTTGCCTGCCAGCAGACGATGGCGAGCCAAGATTCAGCCAAGGCTGGACGCTACGCGGTTCAGGCGGCTACCCCATTGCCAAGTCGCTCAAATGAGCCTTTGTCAATTTGCCTAATGATTTCGGATAAAATCGGGAGACGTGACATGGGCGGACCAGGAAGCGGCCGGCTATTCCATTTCGACCGGCAACTTTCACTTGATGAATGCCTCTGGATCGATGTCTGCGACTGGAAGCGCAGCGGGCTGCTGGTGCCGGGACTAGGGTTTTGTTGGTCGTGGTCCTGCGGCGGGGAGCCCGGGAGCCAAATCTACGTCTGCGCGGGACATGAGCATGTTCGGCTCAGCTATCGCGTGCGCGGGCCTGGCGAGGACTGGCGCGATGTCTCCTCGATAATCTCGCTTGCATCGACGCCATGCCATTTCGGCGGCCAGCGCGTCTGGTTCTCCTGCCCCTGGTGCGGACGCCGCGCGCAGAAGCTCTACATGCGTGCTGCGTATTTCCGCTGCCGGTCATGTAGTGGCCTGCCCTATGCCAGCCAGCAGGAAACCCCGCTCGATCGCGGCCTGCGCAAATCGCGCAAGTTGCGACGCAAGCTCGGCGATAATGGCGGTCTTGGGGATCCGATCCTGCGGAAGCCCAAGGGCATGCACTGGCGGACCTTCGACAGGTTGCGTAATCAGATCGATGCGCATGAGCAGGTCGCCGAAGCCTACTTCATCGAGGGGGCGATGCGCCTTCTGGGCCGACGACTTTAGCCCGCAGCAAGGTGTTTCCATAAGGGGGCTGCGGCCAGCTGTGCCGCGTTGGCGTGTGATTGCTGGCGAAACAGACAGCTGAATTCTGAACACTCGGATAGAGGCGAACCACGCCGGACTCCAGCTCAGGACCGCGATGATCATCTCGATCGACATCAGGTTGAAGAAGCCCAAGGCCGCTTGCTGCGGGCAACATGGCGCGCTCCTCCGGATCATAGCTAAAATCTCCGGTTGCATTAATTAGCGAGCACATCTGCACGATGCTAGTCGTCGACTACGTCATCGCCATCATCGTTCTGATGCCTGATTATTTAGAGAAAGAACTGGCCCTCACGCGCTAACTTGCTCGTTAGGCGCGGTTTCGGGTCATGCGAATCATCTCACTGGCCGGTGACCTTATAGCGCCGCAGCGTGATTTGCCTGCGCAAATGCGGCTGTCCGCTCAGGACGCGGCGCTATTCCCCATCCGACTTCGCTCTGTCGTCATCACCGTGCAGCTCGAAATACTCATCGATCGCCGCTTCCCATTCGGCCATCTGTTCGGCGTCAATGAGGTGCCGGTTCATCTCCGTGACCAGGAACTCGCACTTCTCATAAGCGTAGATGATCTACGGCTGGATACCGACCTGTTTCATCCTTCTGACGAGCTCGGCCTTCATCTCCTGCCCGAGCTGGTCCCTCGACTTCTTCGGCATATTGTCCTCCATCTCATGGGAAGGGGCGCCCCCGCGCGCCCGCAAGTTTCCTACAGCCGTGACATCGGGATCTGAATCCCGCGCTGATATTTGCCAGTGCCGGCGTCGCGCTCATGCCAGTGATCGCCGACCGTCGAAAACGCGGCCTTGCCGGCCTCGGTGAGTTTGGGGGGGGCGCGCCGGTTTGCGGTGACTCCGTCGGCCGGAATGGCGCACGGGAAC
>CAYYSM010000295.1:0-824 GCA_964474225.1 uncultured Hyphomicrobiaceae bacterium | reverse complement strand
AAATCCAGTAGACCGCGCCGCAACAATCACACCGCCGGTGAATCAGCTTCCTGGCGTGAGGGCGCGCGCGGGTGACATTCCGCGTGCCGCAATGGGGACAGGGGCCGATAATAACCGTCCACTCCGCTCGTCGATGCTGACATAGTCCGACGGCATGGGCAGGGGCTTATCGCTCAGGGGTTTCCACTTCAGCATCTCGGTAACCCGGTCGATCTCCGAACGGAGACGGCGGCGCCGCTGGAAATCCTGGGCAGTTCCGAAGGCGGCGATCGCGGCGGTGACGATAGCCAGCACGGCACAGATAAGTGCGAAAATCAGCATCCCAGACATGGGCATTCTCCTCTTGGCCATAGGATGGATGGTGAACAAACTTTGTCACCATCCCCGTCTCATCCCCGTCGCATGTCAGTTTGTTCATGCGACGTTCACGCTACACGATGCGACAGCATCATCAGTTGCGCACCATGAACAAACCGGGAAAACAGAGGAAAAACGCCTTGATAGCCAAGGGATTTGGGATGGTGCTGCTGGTGAGAATTGAACTCACGACCTCTCCCTTACCAAGGGGATTTTCAAGCACCGGCCGTTAATCACCAAACTGCATCTAACCCTCTGATTTTACAGCGTATTTTAATGCAAACAGACCGTGAACGTCTCAAAACATGTCGATGCCTGTCCCAAGAACGCAACCTGAACGGCGGACGTTTGTAAGGGCAAATTTAGGGCAAATCTCGATGCGGGGTTCGCTGCTCGTTCTCCTGCTGTTGCAACTGGACACCTCGAACTACCCTGAGTTTCCGGCGTCATGGCTGCGGCGCGGCGCA
>CAYYSM010000294.1:0-3656 GCA_964474225.1 uncultured Hyphomicrobiaceae bacterium | reverse complement strand
GCGATTGTGGCCGCATGAACGCGACAGCCTGCAAGCGATCGTGCGCACCAACTGGACGCCGCCGGGCGCGCTCGCGCCGTTCATGACGCCGGATGGCGACATGCTGGTCGATGCGTCGGGGGCCGCGCCGCCGCCGCTCGAAGAGCTGCGCGCGTTTGGCGTGGGGCGGCTCTTTGCGGTTCAGCCTTTGGCCGGGCCGCTCGGCCGCGCGCCTGCGGCTTATCGCGATCTGCGTCGGGTGATGCTGCGCTCGGCGCGGCGCAAGGGGCTGGCGCAGGACGCCGCGCTGCCCACCATCCCGGACATCGCGCTGCGCGCGCAGAACCCGCGCTGGTTCACCGGCGACGATCTGGCAGATGACATGGTCGTGTTCCAGCCGCCGATGCCGCGCGGCGTTTCGCTGCTCGACTTCGCCCGCCATGCGCGGATCATGGCGCTGGCGCATGACTGGGCCGTGCGCGAGATCGCGCATCTTCGGGAAGAGGGCGATCCGGTTTTCGCCGCCGTCGCCGCCTCGGTCGAGCAGGTGCTGGAGGAAAACCGCTAAAGCCCGTCAGCCCTCGCCGAGCCGTCCGTTTGCCTCGTCCGCCAGGCGCGCGCGCAGCAGGCTCGCCGGATAGGTGCCGAGGAACGTCACTTTGGACGAGAAGAAGTGCAGCTCCTCCAGAGCGAGCTGGACGCGGCGCTCATCCGGGTGCCCTTCGATGTCGGCGTAGAACATCGTGGCGTGGAAGCTGCCTTCGAGCTGGTAGGATTCCAGCTTGGTCATGTTCACGCCGTTCGTCGCGAAGCCGCCGAGCGCCTTGTAGAGCGCAGCCGGCACGTTGCGCACGCGGAAGACGAAGGTGGTGATGACCGGACCATTCCCGGACGGGACCGGCGCGGGCTCGCCCGAGAGCACGAGAAAGCGTGTCGTGTTGTGCGAGGCGTCCTGAATATCGCCGCGGATCACTTGCAGATTATGCACTTCAGCCGCCAGCGAGGACGCGATCGCTGCCTGCGAGATGTCGCCCGCCCGCGCGATCATCCGGGCAGCGCCCGCGGTGTCGGCCTGCGTGACCGGCTCCAGCCCGAGACTCTGGATCACCTGCCGGCATTGGCCGAGCGCCTGAATATGGCTGTGGACCGTGCGCAGGTCCGCCACCCGCGCGCCGGGCAGCGCGAGAAGCTGGTGCGAGATGCGCTCGAAATGCTCGCCGATGATCTGCAGGCCGGAATCCGGCAGCAGGTGATGCACATCAGCCACGCGGCCGGCCACCGAATTCTCGATCGGGATCATCGCGCAGGCCGCCTCGCCCGCCCGAACAGCGTTCAGCGCGTCCTCGAAGGTGGCGCAGCCGACCGCTTCCATCTCAGGGAATTTATCGCGGCAGGCGATGTGCGAATTCGCCCCCGGCTCGCCCTGATAGACGATCCGGCCCGCGGCGGCGCGCATCTGCGTTCTGGAAACGGCTTGCGGCGCACGCGCCGTGCTGCGGCGGCGCTTTTTGACTTTGGTTTCGGTCATATCGGATTGTCAGTTCTGCGCGCCGACCGGCGCTGGGGTCGCCGATTGCTGGGCGGCGAAGATGGCGCGCGCCCGCTCCAGATCGCTCGGTGTATCGACCCCGAGCGGCACGCTGTCAACCACGCGGACGCCGAAACGCATCCCGGCTTCCAGCGCGCGAAGCTGCTCCAGCCGTTCGCGCTTCTCCAGTGTCGAGGCGGGCAGCGAAACGAACCGCGCGAGCGCCTCGCGCCGGTAGGCATACATGCCGATATGATGCAGGAACGGCCCGTACCCAGCCGGCGCGGCCGCACGGGTAAAGTAAAGAGCGCGAAGCGTCGCGCCATCGCCGGACGGCGTTCCGATCACCTTTACGACGTGCGGATCGATGACCTCCCCCGCATCGTCAATCTCCGCGGCGAGCGTTGCGATGTCGATCTCCGGGTCCTCCAGCGGCGCGACACAAGCGCGCACCAGCGCCGGGTCGAGCGTGGGCAGGTCGCCCTGAATGTTGACGATGATATCCGCCGGCCCATCGACGCCGATCTGGCAGGCGGCCTCGTAGACACGGTCCGATCCGCTCGGGTGGTCCGGGCGCGTCATCACCGCCTCGCCGCCGGCGGCCCGAACAGCGTCGGCAATGGCCTGATCGTCCGTTGCGACAAAAACGTCGCCCGCATTGGCCGCGACGGCGCGCCGCCACACATGGACGATCATGGGCGTGCCGCCGATTTCAACGAGCGGCTTGCCCGGCAGGCGGCTGGCTTGCATCCGCGCTGGAATGATGATTAACGAGCGTGTCATTGTCGTTTTTGGTTGGTTGCAGGATCGGTTTGGCCGCCCCCAGGGCCGCGCCGATCCAAGTTGCGCAGCGCGTCCAAGAAAAGCTATATGATGCTGGCAGGTCAACCGATTTTCCCCGCGCCTCAGCGGCGGCACCCGTTCTCAGCTTAAGAATTTGAGGAGCGCAGCACATGGATCTTTGGGAGTTCAACAAACTGGCGGCGGCCGTACTGCTGTGCCTTCTGGTGATCTTTGGGGCCAACACGGCGGTTCCGATCCTGTACCCTGAAGGCGGGCCGGGCGACTATCAGGTCGTCGAAGTCGAGGACGAAACCCAGACAGCCGAAGCCGAGGTGCAAGAGGAAGAAGCGCCGCAAGTCGAACCGCTTCCCGTTCTGCTGGCAGCCGCGGATCCGGGCAATGGCGAGACGATCGCGCGCCAGTGCGTGGCCTGCCATGTATTCGAGGAAGATGGCCCCAACCGCGTCGGCCCCAATCTCTGGGCCGTTCCCGGCCGCGAGGTCGCCTCGGTCGGCGGGTTCTCCTATTCCAACGCGCTGCAGGAGTATGGCGGCGAGTGGACCTACGAGAAGCTCGACTGCTTCCTGGAAAACCCCTCGGAGTGCGTGCCGGGCACCAGCATGGCCTATGCTGGCATCAAGGACCCGCAGGATCGCGCGGACATGATCGCCTATCTGGCCTCGCTGGGAGAAACGCCGCCGTTCCCGGAAGCGGAAGAGACGGCAGAGCCCCCGGCCGAGACGGAACAGGCGGCCGCGCCTGAGGCCGCGCCCGCGGAGGAAGGCGAAGCTGCCGAAGAGCAAGCCGCCGCGCCTGAGGAAACCGATATGGCGGCAGCTGAAGAGCCTGCTGGCGAGGAAGCCGCGACAGAGGAGCCGGCGCAAACCGCCGAAGCACCGGCGGGTGAAAACAAGCTCGCGGCATTGCTGGCCAATGCGAGCGCGGCCGAGGGCGAGCAGGCCGTTCGCGTCTGCGCCGCGTGTCACTCCTTTGAGGAGGGTCAGCCCCACCGCATCGGTCCGAACCTCTACGGCATCATGGGCGAGGACATCGCAGCCGTCGAAGGGTTCAACAACTACTCGGATGCGCTGAAGGGGCTGGACGGCACCTGGACGTACGAACGCATGGATGAATGGCTCGCCGCACCGATGGATTACGTGCCCGGAACGACGATGGCCTACACCGGCGTCAAGGATGACGCGGAGCGGGCCAACATCATCGCCTATCTTGCGTCGCTGGGCGATGCGCCCCCGATGCCCGGCGCTGAGCAGGACGCCGGCCAGGCCGACACGGGCGAGGATGCCGCGCAGGCCGATGACGGCGATCCTGAAACCGAGGCGGCGAGCCTCGAAGGCGACACCACCGC
>CAYYSM010000293.1:0-3666 GCA_964474225.1 uncultured Hyphomicrobiaceae bacterium | reverse complement strand
ACGCCGCAGGGCGAGATTTTCCTGGTCGACCTGGGGCTGGCGAAGGTGGGGGATGCGCACGCCAAGACGACCCGAGGCGCGCTTGGTGTGACGCCGGGCTATAGTCCCATCGAGCAGTACGGCGCGGGTGGCACTGGCCCGTACAGCGATGTATACGCCCTGGGCGCGACGCTCTACACCTTGCTCACGGGACGCACCCCGCCGGATAGCACCGACCGAGCCGCGGAAATGCAACCGCTGCCCCCGCTGCGGCAAGCCCGCCCGGATGTGAACCTGACTATGGCGCACGCGATAGAGGCCGCGTTGGAAGTGCGCCCCACGCAGCGCCCGCAGAGCGTCGTGGAGTTCCAGGAGTTGTTGCAAGCGCGGACCGAGCACGAAGAACCGGCTACGCCGCCGCGGCCCGCGTTAGAGCTATCCACACCCCGCCCCAGCAGCGATCCTCGTCCCGCGAAGCGCGCGCAATTTCCCGCGTGGCTGTGGGGGTTGATTCCTGTCGCTGGCTTGCTGTTGATAGGCGGCCTGGGCTTGCTGGTCAGTAGCCTGTTAGCAACGGCCCGGCCGATTGCGCAGATGACTCTAACCCCCACGCGCCAGCCGCCAACACAGACGCCCACACCTCAGCCGCCAACACAGACGCCCACACCTCAGCCGCCAACACAGACGCCCACGCCTCAGCCCTCTCCGACGCGGCTCCCTGACGTTCCACCCGCCGATGCTGCGCTGGGCGATACCTGGACCCGCCCCGCCGATGATGCGGTGATGGTCTACGTCCCAGCAGGAGAGTTCCAGATGGGCAGTATGGATGGCCACCACAATGATGAGCAACCGGCCCACACCGTGTCGCTGGATGGCTTCTGGATCGACAAGCACGAGGTGACCAATGCCCAGTTTGCGGCCTTCCTGAACAAGGAGGGGAATCAGGAAGAAGGTGGCGTGACCTGGTTGGATTTAGATAAGGGTTATTGCTTGATCGAGCAGAGTGGCGGCGAGTTTCGTCCCAAGCCCGGTTACGCCGATCATCCGGTGTTCCTAGTTTCCTGGTATGGGGCGAAGGCGTACGCCGAATGGGTCGGTGGACGGTTGCCGTCGGAGGCGGAATGGGAATACGCGGCGCGCGGGCCAGAGGGGCATGTGTACCCCTGGGGCGACGAGTTTGATGGGACCAGGCTAAATTTCTGTGATGTGAATTGCCCCTATAATTGGCGTGCTACAGGGTATGACGACGGGTATGAGATCATAGCGCCAGTGGGGAGTTTTCCCGATGGGTCCAGTTGGTGCGGGGCGCTGGATATGGCGGGCAACGTATGGGAGTGGACGCGGAGCTTGTACAAGGATTATCCCTATGATTCTGGGGATGGTCGAGAGAATTTGGACGCTGGGATCGATGTTCCCCGGGTTTTGCGCGGCGGCTCGTTCAGCGGTTCCGATGACCTCCTCCGCTGCGCTTGTCGCCACGACGGGGATCCGCGCGCTCGCGGCTGGTTCCTCGGGTTTCGCTTGGTGGCGTCCCCATTTATCTCTGGAATCTGAAGCCTCTGGACTCTGAACCTCTGAAAGTCTGTACTCTTGGGGGAGGGGGGCTGCGGGAGGCAGCTTGGGGAGGGGGACGCCCCTCCTCAGGACAAATCCGCGCAAGCGCGGTCGCTGGCTGCGAAATTTCGGGCGGGGGGCTTCCCCACGATGAATCCGCAACCGCCAGGCCGCTAGCGCCAGTCGCGAGTCTGGATGCAGGAAAGATTATCTCATCAGTTTGCTTGAACAAAGAAAGAGAGGAACTGTACAAAATGGATCCCATCACGGTAACAGTCGTCACGATTTTAGGCAAGTACGCCCTGGACAAGGGCGTGGAACTGGGCAAGGCCGTCGGCCCCAAGGCGCTGGATACGGCCAAAGAGATGTTTGGGATGGTGCTGGAGCGAGTGCGGAAGGTGGACCCGCGCGGCGAGGTTATCGCCGAAGAATTCGAGGCGGATCCAGAGACCTACGAAAAACCGCTGGCGAAGAAAGTCGAGGCCGTTGTCGAGGACTATCCCGACTTCGCGGCAGAACTGAAGGCCCGTCTTGAGGAATACAAGGAAGCGACCAGGGAATACGCGGCACAGACCGGGCAGTCTTACGAAGCGCTCCTCGAGGGTTCCGGCGCTATCGCCCAGGGGCCGGGGGCCACAGCGGCTGGCGCTGGCGGCCTTGCCATCGGCGGCAGTGTTGGCGGCAGCGTCTCTACCGGCAGCGGAAGCGTCAGCGGCGATTTCCACAATCACAACGAGGATGACTGAATCCGGGAGGTCAGGCGATGAAACGATGTCCCCAGTGTGATGCCGAATTACGCGATGAGGCTCGGTTCTGTATGGCGTGCGGCGAGGCGCAAGAGGGCGCTCCCGGCGGAACGACCAGCGCCAGCGTCCGAGGCTCCGGCGCCATCGCCCAGGGCGACCAGGCGGTGTCAGCAAATCAAGACAGCGTGGCCGTGGGCCAGAACGTGGGCGGCCACGTCATCGTGGCCCAAGGGAACGTCACCGTCGTGGACGGCGGCGAATTACCCGTCGATACCTCGGCCGTAGCCGATCAGGACTCTGCCCTGGCGCGCTATCTGCGCCACGTCATCAGCCGCAACCGCTACCTGCGACTTCAGGGCATCCGATCCGGCGGCAAGTTGGTGAGCGTCGAGTTGGAGCAGCTCTACATCACGCTGCGGGCCACGCGCCAGCGCACATATCTGTATCCACACCCTCTCTTTTCCAAAGGATATTCCCAATGACTTTATCCAAAGGCAACCTGTTAGTTGACCGTTATCGCATCGACGGCCTGCTCGGCGAAGGCGGGATGGGCGCGGTGTACTATGCCTGGGACACGCGCCTGAATCGCCGCGTCGCGCTCAAGGAGAATGCGCTGGCGACCGTCACCTCGAATGAGCAGTTCGAGCGCGAGGCGCAGACGCTGGCCCGCCTGCGCCACCCAAACTTGCCAGCCGTTCACGATTACTTCATCCTCCCCAAGGGCGCGCAATACCTGGTGATGGAATACATTGAAGGGGATGACCTGGCGCAGATGGTCCGGCGTCACGGTCCGGTGCCCGAAGCGCGCGTCCTGACGTGGACGAGGCAGATCTGCGCCGCGCTGACCTATCTGCACAGCCAGCAGCCGCCGGTCATTCACCGCGACATCAAGCCCCAGAACCTCAAACTGACGCCGCAGGGCGAGATTTTCCTGGTCGACCTGGGGCTGGCGAAGGTGGGGGATGCGCACGCCAAGACGACCCGAGGCGCGCTTGGTGTGACGCCGGGCTATAGTCCCATCGAGCAGTACGGCGCGGGTGGCACTGGCCCGTACAGCGATGTATACGCCCTGGGCGCGACGCTCTACACCTTGCTCACGGGACGCACCCCGCCGGATAGCACCGACCGAGCCGCGGAAATGCAACCGCTGCCCCCGCTGCGGCAAGCCCGCCCGGATGTGAACCTGACTATGGCGCACGCGATAGAGGCCGCGTTGGAAGTGCGCCCCACGCAGCGCCCGCAGAGCGTCGTGGAGTTCCAGGAGTTGTTGCAAGCGCGGACCGAGCACGAAGAACCGGCTACGCCGCCGCGGCCCGCGTTAGAGCTATCCACACCCCGCCCCAGCAGCGATCCTCGTCCCGCGAAGCGCGCGCAATTTCCCGCGTGG
>CAYYSM010000292.1:0-3667 GCA_964474225.1 uncultured Hyphomicrobiaceae bacterium | reverse complement strand
AGGTGATCGCGGATTCCATCGAGTTGACCATGCGAGGCCACTGCTACGATGCGCTCGTTGGCCTCGCCGGCTGCGACAAATCCCTGCCCGGCATGATGATGGCGATGGTCCGCCTGAACGTGCCCAGCGTGTTCATGTATGGCGGCACAATCCTGCCCGGCAAGTTCAAAGGCAAGGAAGTTACCGTCGTCGACGTCTTTGAGGGCGTCGGCAAGCATTCCAGCGGCCAGATGTCCGACGAGGACCTGCACGAACTGGAATGCGTCGCCTGTCCGAGCGCCGGCTCCTGCGGCGGTCAGTTCACGGCGAACACCATGGCCTGCGTCTCCGAGGCGATGGGCATCGCCCTGCCCGGCTCGGCCGGCGCGCCCGCGCCCTATGAGACGCGCGATCAATATGGCGACGCGTCCGGCCGGGCGGTCATGCGCCTGATCGCTGATGGCATCCGCCCGCGCGACATCGTCACGCGCGAGGCGCTGGAGAACGCGGCGGTGGTTGTCGCGGCGACAGGCGGCTCGACGAATGCCGCGCTGCACTTGCCCGCCATCGCGCATGAGGCCGGCATCAAGTTCGACCTGTTCGACGTTGCGGAAATCTTCAAGAAGACGCCCTACATCGCGGACCTGAAGCCGGGCGGCAAATACGTCGCCAAGGACCTTTATGAGGTCGGCGGCGTGCAGATCGTGCTCAAGACGCTGCTGGAAGGTGGCTATCTGCATCCGAACTGCCTGACCGTCACCGGCAAGACGCTCGCCGAAGACATCGCCGAGGTTCGCTTCCCGGACAATCAGGATGTCGTCTATCCGGTCACCAACCCGATCAGCCCGACCGGCGGCGTCGTCGGCCTGAAAGGCTCGCTGGCGCCAGACTGCGCGATCGTGAAGGTCGCCGGAATGCAGAACCTTGTCTTCCGCGGCAAGGCGCGCTGCTTCGACAGCGAAGAGGAAGCCTTCGCCGCCGTCGACGCGCGCCAGTACGAGGAAGGCGACATCATCATCATCCGCTACGAGGGCCCGAAGGGCGGCCCCGGCATGCGCGAGATGCTGTCCACCACGGCGGCGATCTATGGCCAGGGCATGGGCGACAAGGTCGCGCTCATCACCGATGGCCGGTTCTCCGGCGCGACGCGCGGGTTCTGCATCGGCCATGTGGGGCCGGAGGCGGCGGTCGGCGGGCCGATCGCGCTGGTGCAGGACGGCGACCCGATCGTGATCGACGCCGAGAACGGCGTCATCGATCTGGAAGTTGATGCGGCGGAACTTGAGCGGCGCAAGGCGGCATGGACGCCGCGCGAGACGGACTATCAGAGCGGTGCGCTGTGGAAGTATGCCCAGACGGTCGGTTCGGCGCGGGAGGGGGCCGTGACCCATCCGGGGGCGGAAGCGGAAGTGACGTGTTATGCAGATATCTGAGCGGGGTTGGCGGGGGGCTGTGCTCCTCGCCGTCATGACGATTGGCGTGGGTTGGCTCGCCGCGCTTATCTCCAGTGGTCCGGATGCCGAGGCGCCGAAGGTCAAGGCGGAATTCGCCTCGCCCCATGCGGCCCACCGCGCGGGCGTGCAGTCTCTGGCGAAGGGCGAGGTCGGCAAGGCGCTCCCGGCGCTGGAGTTCGCGGCGGATCGCGGCGTGCTGGGCGCGCAGTTTCGTCTCGCCCGGCTTTATGGTGGCGAAGGCGAACACCGCGACGACGCCAAGGCGCTGACTTACTACCACATGATCGTCAACGGGTACGGCGACATCGACCGGCTGCACCCGGCCTCGCGTCACGTCGCCGAAGCCATGCGCAAGCTGTCGCGATACTACCGCGAGGGCGTGCCGGAAATCGGCCTCCAGCCCGATCCGCGACGCGCCGCGCAGATCATGCGCGACGCGGCGAGCTATTTCCGCGATCCCAGGGCGCAGTTCCAGATCGGCCGGATGTACGCCGAGGGCGATGGCGTGGCGCGCAGCCAGCGGCTGGCGGCAAGCTGGCTGCTGAAGGCGAGCCAGAAGCGATATGCGCCGGCGCAGGCCTATCTCGGCGAGATGCTGTGGCAGGCGAATGCGAATGACCGGCTGCGCGCGCAGGGCCTGGCGCTGCTGGCGCTGGCGGTTGACAATGCCGGCGCGGCGCAACGCGAACAGATCGAGGCGCGCTACCGCGCCGTTGGACAGGATGCCGAGGCGGCGGTCATCCAGCAGGCCGAACGTTTCATTGGCGCATGGGACAGCTTCCGCACGTCGGGCGCGCTGCAAACCGCCACGGCAAAACTGCGGTCGCTGCGCTCCACGCCGCTGGAAGCCGCGCCGGTCGGCAGTCTCGTGGTCTCCGTGAATGCTGAGGACGACGCGGGCGAGGGCGCGGTCAGCACGCTGATGCGGGACATCCGGCTCTACCTGCCCTACGACATGGCGAACCAAGCCGGGAGCCCTGAGGCGAACCTCGCGCCGCACCCGATGGAGAAGTTCGTGCGCGGCCAGCCGTCGCTGCAAGCCGACGAGATGAGCGACGACATCACGACGGTCGAGATCAACCGTTACGGCGGCGAGATGCTCTCTGTGGGCGTTGAAGTGCCGACGCAGTAGCGGGCGACGGCTACTCCGCAGCCTGCTGCGCGGGCACGGTTTGCTCCGACGGCGCGCGCCAGCCGGGATCGCCAGCCACCAATCCGTGATACGTGGCCCGTGCGCCCTCGCGCAGTTCCCGCGCCAGCAGCCGCTCCGGCGCGACCGGCCCCGGCAGGGTGATCTGACCCGGCGGGATACGCTCAAACCCCATGCGCGCGTAATACGGCAAATCGCCCACCAAAATGACCAGCCCCGTCCCGCGCGCCTGCGCCTCCTTCACGCCTTCCTCGACCAGCCAGCGTCCGAACCCTTGCGCCTTGAACGCTGACGCAACCGCCAGCGGCCCAAGCATCATCGCGCCGCCGCGCCCGCCGATCGTCACCGGCGTAAAATGCACCGACCCGGCCAGCGTGCCGTCGCATGAGGCGATCAGCCCGAATCCCGCATCGTGCGCCTGCTCGCGCACGCGATAGGCCGTCCGGGCAAACCGCCCCGGACCGAAAACCGCGTCATGAAGCTGTTCGATAATTGTCGCATCTTCCGGCTTGCTCAGCCGGATCGACCGATTGTCCATCGTCTCGTCTCCCCACCGCAAACACTACCAGACATCAACTGCGCTGGCGCGGCGGGTTCGGTCGGTTCAAAGATTGGATGCGTAATGGGGGACCGGACGCACGCACGCGCTCAGGCGCTCGAAGCTGCGGCTTCGTCGTCGCGCCTGCGCTGGCGCGCGGCTATGGACTGGGTCATGCATCATGGCACGGCCGGATACCACGCGCCCGCCGGCCCGTCCAGCAAAACCGCGCCCCGCCCGGTCTCACCCGATCGTGACAGGCAAAATCGCCCGCGCGCCTTGATCCGCAGTCGCCGCGCCCAGACATCCCGTCATCAAGCGAACCGAGGAGACTGGCATGGGACTTCTGATCGACGGCGTCTGGCACGATAAGTGGTACGACACGGACAAGACTGGCGGGCGCTTCGTGCGCAGCGACTCGGTCTTCCGCAACTGGATTACGCCGGACGGTGCGCCCGGCCCCTCGGGCGAAGGCGGTTTCGCGGCCGAAGCTGGCCGCTATCATCTCTATGTCGCGCTCGCCTGCCCATGGACGCATCGCACGCT
>CAYYSM010000291.1:0-3672 GCA_964474225.1 uncultured Hyphomicrobiaceae bacterium | reverse complement strand
TTGACGTAACCAGCAGCCGTGGTGATCTCTTCGTCGACGACCTGGCCCCCCATAGCGTAAAATATGGGAGCCGGTGCCCAGAAGTAGGTGCCACCCATCGCGTATCCGTATTGCTCTTCGTCCTTGGTCAGCGTGCAGGCGACATCCTTGAACTCCTCCAGCGTCGCTGGAGGGGCTTCGATGCCAGCTTCGTCGAAGAGCGCTTTGTTCCACAACAACACCTGTGTGTTGGTATCCTGTGGCAGGCCATAGTAGTGCCCCTGCCAGTAGTTGGTCGCCAGAGGCCCGGGGAAGGTCTTGGCCGCGAGCGCGTCGAAATCGGGCATTGCCTCATCCAACGCTACTAGCGCCTCCATCTCGGCCAGTTCCGGCACCCAGATGATGTCCAAACGGGCTGTGTCTGGCCCTTCCTCCCCAGCCAGGCTGGTCAACAGGGCTGACTTGAAGTCATCGTAGGCGTAGCGGGTCATCTCTATGCTGATGTTGGGGTGCTCAGCCTCGAACATCGCGACGACTTCTTCCATTGCCTCGACCTCGGCGTCACTCATCGTGTGCCAGTAGCTGACCGTCACGGCTTCTGAAACATCCGGTGGTGATGTAGCCTGAGGGGGTTCTATGGTTGGCTCCTCCATTTCCGGGGCGCAGGCTCCTAGGATCAACATTAGGATCAACAGGTTGCTCAACAGAGCCACAATCCAATCTTTGCGTTTCATATTTAGCTCCTCCTTCGATATAAGAAATTTCGAGTGACGACTTTAGTCACTTGTTTGCTGGACAACTAAAGCCATCATAACAAACTGTTTGCATTCTTCGCGGCGCTCCATCAGGGCATAGGCGTCTCCTTGAAAAGTATGCTCTTTTCGACTGGCAATTGAGTGTATGAGAATCACAATTATCCTGATTACCTCCCTTCTGATTTTTGGGCGTTATCTACTTCCTTCGTTGACCAAATAAACTGATCCAAAAAAAATCAGGTCGTTGGAGCATACAAATTGACCTCTGGTGTTCTAGTGTGAAGAGGAGACCTGTAAATTTCCTGTAATACGAGACTGGCAGCACCCCAGGCCCAAGCCTCGTCATCCCACTTCTGGATAACGATCTCTGTGTCTTCCACGAGGCCATCGAACACATATTGGGCCATTGCCTCCCGCATAGGCTCGAACAGTAAGTCACCAGCTCGCACTCCCTCACCACTAACGATGATTAACGCCGGATTGAAGATGTTGATCAGATTGGCGATACCCATCCCCAGTACCCGACCCGCCTGGGCAAAAATGTCTCGGATTCTCTCATTTCCCGCCCAGGCAAGTTCTACCACGTGCTTCACTGCCAACCCTTCTGGATCTATGCTGCCCAGTTCTCCCCGAGTTGCCGCCTCCCGCGTCGCCCGTACTAGCGCTGGGTCGGCCACGTAAGCCTCCAAGCAACCGTGTTTGCCACAATCACACAATGGCCCATCCGGATCTATCACTGTATGACCGAACTCTCCCCCCCCTCCCCGTGTACCTCGATAGAACTGACCGTTGACGACGATGCCAAGCCCAACACCACGTCCCACGGTCACGACCAGGAAATCGTCCTGTCCTTGCCCAGCTCCGAACCACTTCTCGGCCATAGCCAGTGTATTGACGTCGTTGTCAATATACACGGGAATGCCGATTTGTTCCTCCACCAACTGTCTCAGTGGTACGTCGCGCCAGTTCAGAAAAGGAGAGTAGCGACAAAGCCCTTTTCTTGCGTCAATGACACCAGCCAAGCCAATCCCCACCCCAGTGACGCGTTCGTATGGCACGGATGACTGGGCGATCACTTGCTCGACTGCTCCTGTCAGTGCTGCTACAGCTCGCTCGACAGCGGCGATGCCTGTAGTAGATATGGTCAATGTATGTAAAATGGTGGCCTCGATATTGGTCAGAGCAGCACTGATGTGGGACTCGGACAGTTTGAGTCCAACTACGTAGGCAACATCATGGTTTAGAGCCAACAGGATAGGTGGACGCCCACCGGTCGAATCTCCAGCCTCTTTCTCGTAGATTAACTCCTCGGCAATTAGATCAGCCGTGATCTCGGAAACAGTAGCCGGGCTAAGTCCGGAAAGCCGAACGATATTGGTCCGAGAGACCGATCCCTCGTCCTTGATAATGTTGAGCACCGTGGAACGATTGATGGCTCGGGTGAGTTGGCGATTAGCAGTCCAGAAGCGAGGCATAAGTCCATCACTTAATTTGATGTCCGAAATAACTGCCATTATGGTATCACAGACTCAAAACTTTGTCAAGAAGGCGTATTAGGTCACGTAAAATGTTACTGAAGTGGTATAGTTAGCTCAAATGATAATGTTACTGAAGTCCCTCTAGAGAATAAGGAGAAAACTATGCCTTCAGAAGAAAAAATGACGGTTGACGAACGACGAAAATACTTGCGAAAGATGAAAACACGATACATTGAAGCTGACAAAAAAGCCAAAGGAGACTTATTAGACGAAATGCAATCAGTGACTGGTCTCCATCGCAAGAGCTTGATCCGGCTAATGAATGGAACGCTAGATCGCAAAGAACGTTGCAATCAACGGAGTAAAACCTATGGTGCCAACGTCGATCATGCCTTGCGCATTATCTACGAGAGTATGGATTACGTCTGCCCAGATCGTTTGACCCCCAATCTGGTTTGGATGGCTCGTCACCTGGCCGCTCACGGGGAACTTGAAACAACACCGGCCTTGCTGGAGCAGTTGCAAGCGATCAGTGTTTCTACCGTGAAACGTCACTTGAACGGCGTGTCACGGGATCATCCCTTAACACGCCAACGAGGCCGTAGGCGGACTAAGGCTCTGACTCGAGACATTCCAATGACGCGCATTCCCTGGGATGAAAAAGAACCGGGTCACTTCGAAGTGGTTCTGGTTCACCACTGCGGCCCAACCGCCTCGGGCGAGTATGTATGTTCTCTACAACTGATCGACGTCGCCACCGGCTGGAGTGAACGGGCCGCCGTGCTGGGACGGAGCTATCTGGTCATGGAAGATGCTTTTCTATGTCTCCTGGCCCGGTTACCCTTTCAGGTCCTCGAAATTCACCCAGACAATGGCAGTGAATTCTTCAATCACCATATGCTCCGCTTTTGGCGGGATCGAGTCAAAGGCGTGGATCTCTCTCGCAGCCGTCCCTATCACAAAAATGACAATCGTTTCGTCGAGCAAAAGAATGCCACCCTCGTTCGAGACTTGTTAGGCTATGATCGACTCGATACCGTGTCTCAAACCTTGGCCGTTAACCATCTCTATGACCGAACCTGGTTCTACTACAACTTCTTCCAGCCGGTCATGCGCCTGGAAAAAAAGAAAATCGTCTCCGGCCTCGATGGTCAGTCCCATCGCGTCAAACGGATCTACGATGATGCCCGAACCCCTTTCGATCGTCTCTGTGAAACCAATGCCATTCTCCCGGCACATCGCGACTTACTTCGTGCTTGCCGGGATCGAATCAACCCCCGCCAACTACGCCAGGAAATCTATGATTGGATTGACTACATTTTCTCTTTGCCTAACGCCACGCCCGGTGTGACTGAAAATGTTCACAAGACACTACGCTTCTCTGATCATGCGGTACAATGTGATCTACAGGTAATGTTTAGCGACACAAAACACGCCGAATAAGTCAATTCCGCTTTTTT
>CAYYSM010000290.1:0-3682 GCA_964474225.1 uncultured Hyphomicrobiaceae bacterium | reverse complement strand
CCCTGACCTCAGCAGTGCGATTGCTGCGCTCTCCCAACTGAGCTACGGCCCCGGACACCGCGCATTTAGGAGCGCGCGTGTTTGCCTGTCAAGCTGCACCTCGGCGGCGCGCGGCAACTTGGGCCGCGCAGCTTCTTTTTGTCCGCGCCACGGTTCTTTTTGTATGCGCAACGGGTGTTGGCGCGCGCCTTACGTGGATGGTTCAGGGCTGGCCGCTTGCGGGGCGCGGTGAAGCCGGTTAAATGGAGGCGAACAGCGCAGCCAGGGGGCACGCATGATCCCGCTTCTCCAATTTATCTCGTGGCTACTAGGGCTTTACGTCACTGTTGTCATCATCGCGGTGATCTTCAGTTGGCTGATTGCCTTCAATGTTATCAACGTCCATAACCAGTTTGTTCGGCTCGTTTCGGAGGCGCTCTACAAGCTGACAGAGCCGGCGCTGCGCCCGATCCGCAACGCATTGCCGGATTTTGGCGGCCTCGACCTCTCGCCGATCGTGCTTATCATAGGCATTTACTTCATTCAGGTGGTGGTTATTCATGGCTGGCTGATCCCATTCTTCCGAGGCTTCTAGTGCGTTGGGTTGTCTCGCGCCACCATCCTTTGTGACGGACACGCCAGCTCACCAAGCATCTGCCAGCAAGAGGAGCGCGCCATGTCTGGTGCCCAGATCATCGATGGTAAGCAGGTCGCGGCGCAGGTTCGCGAGCGGGTGGCGCAAGAAGTGTCGCTGCTCCAGCGCGATCACGGTGTCACGCCGGGGCTGACGGTGGTGCTGGTCGGCGAGAACCCGGCCAGCCAGGTCTATGTGCGCAACAAGAGCCGCCAGACCGAGGCCGCGGGCATGGTCTCGACAATGCACAAGCTGCCAGCGGAAACGCCAGAGGCCGACTTGCTTGCGCTGGTGGCAGACCTCAACGCAGATCCTGCCGTACATGGGATTCTGGTGCAGTTGCCGCTACCCGCGCAGATCGACGAGACGCGTGTGATCGAGGCGATCGACCCGGCCAAGGATGTCGACGGGTTCCATCCGGTTAATGTCGGGCGGGTGGCAACAGGCGCTGGCGGCGTCGCGCCGTGCACCCCGCTCGGCTGCGTGATTCTGGCGAAGAGCGTGCAGCCGGACCTGAGCGGCGCGGAAGCCGTCATCGTCGGGCGTTCGAACATCGTCGGCAAGCCGCTGGCCCAGCTGCTGCTGAAGGAAAACTGCACGGTGACCATCGCCCACTCCCGCACGCGCGACCTGCCGGAGGTGACGCGCCGTGCCGATCTGCTGCTTGCGGCGGTGGGACGCGCCGAGATGGTGCGCGGCGACTGGATCAAGCCGGGCGCAACGGTGATCGATGTAGGCATCAATCGGCTGGACCCGGCGCCGGGCGAGGAAAAGGGCCGTCTGGTCGGCGATGTGGCGTTTGACGAGGCCCGCGAGGTCGCCGGCGCGATCACGCCGGTGCCGGGCGGCGTCGGGCCGATGACGATCGCCTGCCTGCTGGCCAACACGGTGAATGCGGCGCGGGCGATCAATGACCTGGAGCCGGTGGCGATCGGCGCGTGATCGGGTTGCCGACCTGCGCCCCGGCGCTTGGACACTGTGGCCCTGACACCGCCGCGCCGAGATTCGCCCGCCGTTCATCGACCTCAGCGCGCAACCCTCTCCAACAGCCGCGTATCTGGAGGGTGTGACACAGCGCGTGGCGTTTCAGCCTCACCTATGTGGATAAAATTGCCGGATTCTAACGCCGGTTGCAGATTTTTCTCACAGCCCACTGTGCGAATCAGGCAACAATTAAGCCAATCGTCCGATATGGCCTCTCGGTCGCGCGTGCCAGTTGGATGCGCAACGCCTGAGGCGGCAGGGCCGCACGCCCGCTGCCCGCGAGGGGATTGAAGACATGGCTGATACCGCTTCTCTCAAATACGAACGCGACGATCTCTTTCAGGTTGGCGCGGCGCGGATTCTGTTCTGCGGCAAGTCGTTCATCGCGGATCACACCGGCGCGCTGTATTGGCCGGCCGAAGAGACGTTGATCGTCTCCGATTTGTGCCTCGACAAAGGCTCCTATCTCGCAGAGGACGACGCCGTTCTCCCGCCCTATGACACGCTCTCGGTGTTCGAGAAGCTGGAGGACGCGCTGACGCGCTACGATCCCGCCCGCGTCATCGCGCTCGGCGAAAGCTTCGGCGGCGGCAATGCCTACCGGCGGGGACTGTCGATCCACGACATCGATTGGCTGATCGACCTGATGGACGGCCGCGATTGGTACTGGGTCTCGGGCGAGAATGACCCGGGCATCCCGGAAAAAGTCGGCGGCACCGTCTGCCCGAATGTCTCGCTGGCGAGCCTGCGCTTCCGGCACGAGCCGGTGCGCGCGCCGATTACCCACGAGATTGCCGGTGGCATCCATCCCGTGGCGACCTTCTCGCAGTATGACCGCATGACGCGCGTGCGCTGCTTCGTCTCCAACGGCATGCGCCTGCTCCTGCCCTCAATGGGCCATTACGGACCGGGCACCAACGTGCTGGATACCTCGCTCGACCCGCTAATGGGCCATGAGGGACTGTTCGTCTGGGTGGTCAGCCACGGGCAGGCGTTCCCGATCGCGGCGGGGCAGCTGCTTGGCGAGGAGGAAGCCGAGGAAACGCGGCTGATGTAGCCTCAGCCGGGCGGCCGGGTGAACAACGGCGGCGCCAACAACACGACCAGCACGGCGAAGGCAAACAGATTGCCCTGCGCGACCGCCGCGGGCGAGAGGGTCTCAAGCAGCCGGGCCAATGGTTCAGGCTGCAGCGAGGCAATAAGCGCATATTCGAAGCCGAGGGTCAGCGCGGCCCAGATGATGCCGAGCAGCCAGGCCGCCGAACGCGACGCGCCGCCGATCACCCGCCGGAATATCACGAAAGCATAGAGCGCCAGAAGGGCGGCCAGCGTGACGCCGCTCAGGGGTTGCGCCGCCGCGCCGAAAGCCGGCTGAAGGGCAAGCTCGCGCAGGGCGGCGTTGGCGACCGCGATGGCCGGCATCGGCAGCCAGGCCAGCGTGCCATAGAGCAGATATCCGCCCGCGCCGCGCATCGCCTAGGGATAAAGCCGCTCGCGCGTCCACGGCGCGTCCGGGCGTGAGCGGCGGAACACGAAGCGGTCATGGAGCCGGAAGCGCCGGTTGCGCCAGAACTCGATCTCGACCGGGATCAGCCGGTAGCCGCTCCAGTAGGGCGGACGCGGCACGCTGCCGGTGGGGTGTTTCGCGGTGTATTTCGCCACCGCTTTCTCCAGTCCGAACCGGGTGCCGAGCGGACGCGACTGCTGCGAGGCCCATGCGCCGATGCGGCTGCCATAGGCGCGCGACTCGAAATACGCATCCGCCTCTTCCGCGCTGACCGGCTCGACGGGGCCGCGCACGCGCACCTGCCGGCGCAGGCTCTTCCAGTGAAAGCACAGGGCGGCTTTCGGCTGCGCGGCCAGTTCCTGCCCCTTGGCGCTTTCGGTGTTGGTGTAGAACACGAAGCCCGCCGGCGTGGCCTCTTTCAGCAGCACCATACGCACATTCGGCATCCCGTCGCTGTCGACCGTGGCGAGCGCCATCGCGTTGGGGTCGTTGATCTCGCTTTTGGCCGCGTCCGCCAGCCAGGCGTCGAACAGCGCGAAAGGGTCGTCCTTGTGCGCCGGGTCGCGGTCGCCGGGCAG
>CAYYSM010000289.1:0-3695 GCA_964474225.1 uncultured Hyphomicrobiaceae bacterium | reverse complement strand
GCGCGGATAATCGCGGCCACGCCGGAGGCGCGGCAGATACGGGTCGCATCGATCACCAGGCCGTCCGAGATGTCCAGTCCGGCGCTGGCGAAGTCGCGCACAACGCGCGCAAGGTTGGTGCGCGGCTGCGGGCGGCGATAGCGAGACAGCAGGAAGGCGCGCGCGTCGGGGTCCAGGCTCCATTTCTCGGTCCGCGGATCCCCCGTCGCTACGAGCAGGCCGAGTGCCGCGTCGCCAATCGTCCCGCTCACAAACAGCCGATCGCCAGCTTGCGCCGTGCTGCGGCGGATCATGCTGCCCTCCGGCACCGCGCCGAACGCCGTGATCGAGAGCATAATCGCCTCCGGGCTGCGCGTGGTGTCCCCGCCGATCAGCTTAATGGCATGCGCGTCCTGCATCGCCGCCAGCCCGTCGCGAAAACCGGCGAGCCAGTCGACCGAGACTGGCGCGGGCAGGCTCAGCGATAGCGTGTAGACGAGCGGGTCAGCGCCCTTGCCCGCCAGATCAGAAAGGTTCACGCCCAGCGCCTTTGTGGCAACGTCGGCGGGCGGATCGTCGGGCAGAAAGTGTATGCTCCCAACAAGCGCGTCAGTGGTGATGACGAGGTCGCTGTCCGGCGGCGGCGTAATCGCGGCCGCATCGTCGATCAGGCCGAACGCGCCCTCCGCGCCCTTGGCCAGCGGCGCGAAATAGGTGCGAATGATATCCTCTTCATCCATACCGGCATCGCCGTTCAGTCAGCGGTGCAAACCCGTGCGCTACCGGTGCAGCGCCATTCATCCGCGCCGAGGAGGTTGGGAAAGGGCGCGCAATCGAGATCGGCGCGCGCGACCTTGCCGATGCTCCTGCCGCTCGTCTCGATCGAGGTCTTCCGCGCCGCGATCGCCCGGTCAAGGCTGCGGGCCGCGTAGGCGCGCGCATTGCTTTCGCCCAGGCTCACCACCTCGCTGTTGACGGGAAAGCAGGTCTGGGCGGCTGCCGTGTTCGCGGCGAGCGTGACGGCGAAGGCCGCCATGATGGTCAGGAAGCGCAGCATTGCGGTCTCCATAAGCTTTCGCCCAACCCTTTAGGCCAGAGGTTGGAGCCGCGCAACGCTATTCGTTGACCGCCGCGACCCGCGTCTTGACCGGCGCGCGCCGCATGAGGTCGTCGATCTTCTCTTTCTCGCGCTTGAACTCGGCCAGAAAGCGGCCTTGCAGCTGGCGGCTGCTGCCGGTGGCGATCTTCATGGGGTCGGTGAATTTGCCGTTCACCAGTACTTCGTAATGGAGGTGCGGGCCGGTCGAGCGGCCGGTCGAGCCGATGTAGCCGATGACCTGACCCTGCTGCACCTTCACGCCCTTGCGGATGCCTTCCGCGAATTTGTGCAGGTGCGAGAACGTCGTTTGGTAGCCGTTGCCGTGCTTGAGGCGGAGGTGGTTGCCATAGCCGCCCTTGCGGCCGACGAAGGTGACCGTGCCGTCGCCCGGCGCGAGGATCGGCGTGCCGCGCGGCGCTGCCCAGTCGGCGCCGGTGTGCATCCGGCGCGTGCCGAGGATCGGGTGGCGGCGATAGCCGAAGCCGGAGGTGAAGCGCGCGCCCTTAACCGGCTTGCGCATCAGGAACTTGCGCGAGTTGGAGCCGTTTTCGTCGTAGAAGTCCACCGCGCCGTCCGGCGTGCGATACCGGTAATAGCGGTAGGTTTCGCCATCGACTGTCATCTCGGCATAGAGGAGCTTGCCTGGCTTCTCGATTCCGCTCGGCTCGCGCTCGACATCGAAGAAGAAGCGCAATGAGTCGCCAAAACCGACTTTCTGTTGGAAATCAACATCATAGGCCAGCGTGCGCAGGAACTGGTTGATCAGCTCCTGCGGGAGGTCCTGCGTGATGGCGGCGTGGAAAATGCTCTTGTAAAGCGAGGCGCGGGTTGAATAGCGTCGCTCGCCAGAATTCGAGTAGGCCGCGATCTGGGTTTCATCGCGGGTCGCGGCGTATTCGCCGGTAGCTGTCTGGGCCACGCTGACCACGTGCTCATCGCCGCTATAGAGGCTGACGCGGATCGGTGCGCGATTTTCCGCGCCCGGGACGCCCCTCTCATGGGTAAAGCGCAGCTCCTGGCCGGCTTCGAGGCGCGCCGCACCGGGGACAGTCTGCATCGCGTTCACGATCGCTTTGGCGTCGGGCTCGCCCGCGCCCGCTTCGCTCAGCAGCCGGTAGAGGGTATCGCCGGACTTGACCTTGACAGCTGTAGAGACAAACCGCTCGGCTTGCTCTGCTGGCGATTCCGCCCGCTTGCGCACTACGGTCGTGTTCGGGCCGATCTCTTCAGCCAGCGGCTCGGCGTTTTCCGCCAGTGGGGCTTCCGCGATCGGCTCGGCGGGCGCGCTCTCGAACTCCGCGCCGCTTTCCGCGAGCACGGCCGCTGCTTCGGCAACGAGCTGTTCCGCGCGCTCCGGCCCGATGCGGCGGGCGTCGATGTCGTACAGCCGCTCGATCTGGATGTCGCTGTAGCTCAGCGCCGCATTGCCCGAAGCTGCTTCGCGCGCCTTGGCCTCCTCGGACTGCTGGCCCACGGGCGTCTTGTTCGCATAAAGCTCGAACGGATCGAGCGAGGGGATGTTGCTCGCCGTCTGCGGGATTTCGGTGGCCAGCGAAGCCTCGATCAGCACATAGGGCTTGATCTCGATGAACTCGGTGGCGTCGCGCCGCATCACCACACTGTCATGGATGATGTGGCTCGTGGTCACGCCTTTCGCGGTCAGCTTGATCCGGTCGGTCTTCTGGCCGAAGGCGATTTCGGGCTGGTCCTGGACGATCTTGCCAACCTGCTGCGGCCGCATCGCCGAAACGCCGGCTTTCTGGATCGAGGAGATAATCCCCTCGTCGCGCTCAAAGTCCATCGACGCGTACATGACCACCGCGATGACGCAGAGGCCGGCAACGCCGACAAGGCAGGTGGAGACGATCCATTTCAGGCGCGAAGCGACTCCGCCATGACTGTCAGGCGGCAACGCGCCGCGCGGTTCGTCCGGCAGCTGGGACAGATAGACCTGGGGCAGAGTCTCGTGATCCCCGGTACGGACCAGCGCCCTGGATGACGGCCGTTTCCCCTTCAGCATTATGCCCCCGTCTTGAATACGACCCCGTTGGTTCGCACATCAGGCGAAGCCGACGAGACTTTGTCCTTGGCGGTGCGCAGCGAGCGGGCACAGGAGCCCGGCCATTTCCCGCAGGCGCCGCAAGGTAGATCAAAAACTCTTAAATTTTCCACATAATGCACAGGGGCTTCGCCCCTTGTGGATAGCGTCGCGTGGTCTATATCAAACGCTGCGACGGCGTCGAAATTTTGACGCAAAAAATTTCGTGGCCGTTAACCCTTTCTTTAGAGATCAAGGTGTTATATGTCCTCTGTGACGGCACAGTGATGCGCCGAGGACATGGGGCGGATCGTGCCGATCCTGACCTTGCCATAGCCGGTCGGAAAATTTTTCCGGGTGAGCGTTGACAGGGGCCGGGGTAAACGCTAGGTTATGTGTCTGTCCGCGACGGAGTTGGGCGCAAACCGCGTTTGACTCAGTGGACCTTCCGAGAATAGATAACAGCGCTGTGGCCGCTTGAAAAAGTTGGGCGCTCGGCTATCTGCTAGTGCTGCAACTGAAATCGGATGCGAGATTTTAGGCTGGGGTGCGGATCTGCGTCTTGGCCCGCTCTTTGAC
>CAYYSM010000288.1:0-3699 GCA_964474225.1 uncultured Hyphomicrobiaceae bacterium | reverse complement strand
TGGCATGGATGATCTTGCCGGCCGGCACGGCTGCTTCCACAGCGTTGAGGAAGCGGATAAACTCCTGATGGCGGTGGCGCTGCATGCATCGGGCGAGCACGGTGCCTTCGAGCACGTTCAGCGCAGCAAACAGCGTCGTCGTGCCATGGCGCTTATAGTCGTGGGTCATTGTGCCGGCCTTGCCGCGCTTCATCGGCAGCCCCGGCTGGGTGCGGTCGAGCGCCTGGATCTGCGATTTCTCGTCAATGGACAGCACCACGGCATGCGCTGGCGGGCTCATATACAGGCCGACGATGTCCTCAACCTTCTCGGCGAAGGCGGGATCGTTCGAGCGCTTGAAGGTGCGGATGCGGTGCGGTTGGAGGCGGTGGACCTGCCAGATGCGCTGTACCGTGCGCAACGAAACGCCGACTGCTCTGGCCATGGCGCGGCCGGTCCAGTGGGTTGCCGCGCCCGGCGGCACGGAACAGGTCAGGCTCAGTACCCGGGCGATGGTCGCCGGCGGCAGCGGCGGCTTGCCTGGTGGCCGGGTCTTGTCGCGCAACAGGCCATCGACGCCTTCCTCGCCGTAGCGTTGCTGCCAGCGCCAGACCGCAGGCCGGCTGACGCCGGCGCGCCGCGCGACTTCGAGAACCGAAAGCCGCTGCGCGGACAGGAAAATGATGCGCGCGCGCTGCACATGCTTCAGCGGGCGGCTGCGGTCAGCGATGATGGCGGCCAATCGCGCGCGATCATCGGCTCCAGCAAGAACACAAAGGGTTTGAGCCATGGCCGGCGCAGACTCGCACAGCCATGCCGATTTGTGAATCCACTGTATGCGTCAGTGCACTAGCTGCTTGCGCGGAGCCGCGCAAGGACCAGCCACGGCCACGGGATGCGCGTCGCCCATTAACGCCAAGCACGTTCTCGACGCCGCGACGACTCAAATTTCACGATCACCTGCGTTTGAGAAGCCTTATCGTTCGGTTTCACCGGTCGGCAGATCGCCGATTTTGCAAGCCACCAGCTTTGGGATGTGTTCCACGACCACGTTCCAGACAATTGCCGGATCGAGCCGGTGGTAAAGGTGGGCGGCCATCACGCGAAAGCCCTTGACTTTCGCCCAATCGATATCCGGCTCCGTGGCCAGAACATCTGCGGGCATGGCGGTGACGGCTTCGCCGATAATCTCCAGGTTGCGGGTCACGGCGTCATAGACCAACTCGTTATCCTGAAAATCTTCGAAGCTCATCCCTGCCGTGTAGCGTTGTACGCGCCCGCAGGCTTCCAGAATGTCGAGCCAGCGTAAGCGCCAGTCACGCGACACGTATTGCCTCGCGCTCGATGATGCGCTTGAACTGGGGTTTCAAACCGCTTGGCGTTGCAAGATCTACGGTTTGGCCCAGCGCGTCCTCCAGGATGAATTTGACATCCATGAAGTGGTCGAAGCTTGGCGGCCCGTCGAACGTGACAAGAACGTCGACATCGCTGGTCTCGGACGCGTCATCTCGCGCTGTCGATCCGAAAAGCGAAAGTGAGACAACGCCCAGCCTGCGCAGTTCCGGCAAGCGAGGCCGAATAGCTCTGATAGCGTCGTCGCGCCTCATGTCCGCTCCCCTGAGTGTAGCCTTTCGAGTATTATATCATTGGGTCCAGCCAACAAGGCAATGCGCAAGGCTCGGCCTCAGCCGCCGAATCCTCGCGTTACGCGCTTTGAGCGAGCAGCGCGGCATTACCGCCCGCGGCGGTCGTGTCGACGCACAGATGGCGCTCATGGAAATAGCGGTCCGGCCGGATCACCTCGGTGATGAGCGGCAGAATCGGCCCGTCGCGGCGGGCAAGGGCGCGGCGCATGGCGCAGAGCGCGGCTTCGTCGCCTGCGCAGGCCACGCCCGCAAAGCCATCCAGTTCGGCGAGCCAGTCCGGGTCGATGCGCCCGGCCAGCGCGGCGATCGGCGCGCCCGCTTTGGTGAACGCGGTCAGGTCGGGCAGGTCCGGACAGGCGATGACGGCCGCATTGCCGAAAGCCAGCGCCTGCGCGGCCTGGGCGAGCGCGGTTTCGGCATCCGGGCCGAGGCAGAGCATCGTGCCGCGCGGATGGACCGTCATCCGGTTGCTTTCGCCGGTCGGGCCGGGCAGCACGAACTCATCGGCGTCGAGCGCCTTGGTCGCCGTCAGCGCGTCGCGGGCGAGGGCAGGGGCATCGGCCAGCGCCTCCTCCAGCACCGAAAGCCGGTCCGCGCGCGCCTCCCAGGCCGCTTGCTTCGCGGCGGCCTGATCGAGCGCCCGCGCGAAGTCCTCGCGCGCCACCGGCGGCCCATCAACATGCGCGGGCGGATGCACCGGCTCATGCGGCGGCTTGCGGAAGCTCATCAGATAATGCGGCCCGCCGGCCTTGGGCCCCGTGCCCGAGCATTTCTCGCCGCCAAAGGGCTGGGAGCCGACGATCGAGCCGATCTGGTTGCGGTTGACGTAGATGTTGCCGACTTCCAGCCGGTCCACGACTTCCTGCACCCTCCGGTCGATGCGCGTATGCAGCCCCGCCGTCAGCCCGTAGCCGCTGGCGTTGATATTGTTGACGATCTTGGTCAGATCCTGGGCCTTGAACGGCGCGACATGCAGGACCGGGCCGAATACCTCGCGTTCAAGCTCCTCGATGCCGGAGACGCGGAACACGCAGGGGCTGACGAAGCGGCCGTCGAAGGGCACGTCGATCTTCTTCAGCAACCGGCCGTCGGCCTCCATTTTCGCGCAATAGTCGGCGATCTCGCGCTGGGCGTCGGAATCGATCACCGGGCCGACATCGGTCGACAAGTCCCACGGATCGCCGACGCGCAACTCGTCCATCGCGCCGGAGAGCATCTTCACCGTGCGCTCGAACACATCCTCCTGAATGTAGAGGCAGCGCAGCGAGGAGCAGCGCTGGCCCGCGCTCTGAAAGGCGGATTGCACGACGTCGCGCACGGCCTGCTCGGGCAGCGCGGTGGAGTCGAGGATCATGGCGTTCAGCCCGCCCGTCTCGGCGATGAGCGGCGTGCCGGGCGCACAGTGCTCGGCGATGGTGCGGTCGATGATCTTCGCCGTTTCCGTCGAGCCGGTGAAGCAGACGCCGGAGACGCGCCGGTCCTTGAGAAGCGCGCCGCCAAGCTCCGCGCCGTCGCCGGGCAGAAGCTGGAGCACATCGCGCGGGATGCCATGCTCGTGCATCAGGGCGACCGCGCGCGCGGCCATCAGCGAGGTCTGCTCGGCCGGTTTGGCGATAACGGCGTTGCCGGCAGCGAGCGCGGCGGCGATCTGGCCGGTGAAGATCGCCAGCGGGAAGTTCCAGGGCGAGATACACACGAATACGCCGCGCCCCTTCAGCGGCGCTTCCGCGTTGAGACGGCGCGCCTCGGCTGCGTAGTAGCGCAGGAAGTCGACCGCTTCGCGCACCTCGGCCACGCCGTCGGCCAGCGTCTTGCCCGCCTCGCGGCTGGCGATGGCGAACAGCTCCGCGGCGTGGCTCTCGTAGGCGTCTGAGATCGCTTCGAGGATCTTGGCACGCTTCTCGACAGTCTCGGCCGACCAGCGCGCGGCCGCGTCTTCCGCTGCATCGAGCGCGAGGCGCGCATGCTCTGGCGTCGCGTCCTCGACCTTGCCCGGTTCATCGGTGGGCACAGCCGGGTTGACCACAGTGCGCGCCGGTTTGGGCGGCGGTGCTTGCCGCGCCAGGAGCGGCGC
>CAYYSM010000287.1:0-3703 GCA_964474225.1 uncultured Hyphomicrobiaceae bacterium | reverse complement strand
TGGTCCGAGCGCGTGGCATTCTACGACCTGCTGAACTCGGCCGACTACAAGCTCGCCTACGAGCATTACTTCCCGGGCCGCTTGGGCTTCTAAGATACCCGGACGCACACAGCGATTTCGGTCAGGGGCGGCGGGCTTCGCGCTCGCCGTCCTTGCCGAGCGCAGCGCCGCGCGTTAGCAACGGCACGGCAGCCCCGGCATTCCGCCGTGCTGCTCATTTCGCTCGGCTCAGAGCGCCCTTGGACCGCGCATTCGAGGAGTTTGGCCAGACGTGCTCGCCTTCATAGCGTTTATCGACCGTATATCGGCCTGGTTTGGAAAGGCCTTTGCGTGGTGCATCGTCATCATGACACTGGCCGTTTCCTATGAGGTATTCGTGCGCTACCTGCTGCGCCAGCCGACCTCATGGGCCTTCGACCTCACCTACATGATGTACGGCTCTTTGTTCATGATGGCCGGCGCCTACACGCTCTCGCGCGACGGCCATGTGCGCGGCGACGTGATTTACCGGCTCTGGCCGCCCAAGGTGCAGGCTGGCGTCGAGCTGTTCCTCTACATCATCTTCTTTTTCCCCGGGGTTCTGGCGCTCATCATCGCCGGATGGAAATATGCCGGGCGCTCGTTGCGCTTTCTCGAAGTCAGCGTCATGAGCCCGGCGAACGTTCCGATCTTCCAATTCAAGCTCATCATCGTCGCCGCAGGCATTCTGCTGTTCCTGCAAGGGCTCGCCCAGGTGTGCCGTTGCATCGTGTGCATCCGCGAAGGCGCTTGGCCGAGGCAGGCCGAGGACGTGAAGGAGTTGGAGGACCGCCTGTTGGAGGGCGACACGGCGGATATCATTCGCCACGGGAGCGAGGCTACAGATGTTCAAAAGCCCAGTGAAAGCGTGAAAAGAGAGTTCGACAGATGACCGATCCTCAAATTGCCGTCATGATGCTGGGGATTTTTATTCTCCTCATTCTGCTCGGCTTTCCGATCGCTTTCACTCTCATCGCCATGGGCGTGGGGTTCGGCTATTACGCCTATTACGACCCCGAGCGCATGCAGACGATCTTCGACAACCGCGTCTTCGACCTGCTCGTCAACCAGACCTACTCGGTCATGGCGAATGACGTGCTCACCGCAGTCCCGCTGTTTCTTTTCATGGGATACATCGTCGAACGGGCCAATATCGTCGACCGATTATTCTACACGCTGAACATTTCCGCGCGCGCGGTCCCCGGCTCGATGGCCGTCGCGGCGATCATCACCTGCGCGCTGTTCGCCACGGCCACCGGCATCATCGGCGCGGTCGTGACCCTGATGGGTCTCTTGGCGCTGCCGGCCATGCTGCGCGCGCGCTACGACACCAGCTTCGCCTCCGGTGTGATCTGCGCGGGCGGCTGCCTCGGCATCATGATCCCGCCGAGCATCATGCTGATCGTCTACTCCGCGACCTCGAACGTCTCGGTGGTGCAGCTCTATGCCGGCGCCCTGCTTCCAGGCTTCATGCTGGCGGGACTTTATCTGATCTATGTGGTCGGGCGGGTGCTGCTGAACCCGAAGCTGGCGCCCAAGCCGCGACCGGAGGACATCCCGGATGTGACGCGCGGGCAGATGTTCCTGATGCTTGCGACGTCTTTCTTTCCCTTGTTTTTCCTGATCCTCGCGGTGCTGGGCGCGATCCTGTTCGGCCTCGCCACGCCGTCGGAAGCTGCGGCCATCGGCGCGCTCGGCGGCATGGTGCTGGCGGTTGCCTATCGCGCGGCGTCGATCAACGAGGGCACCGAGACCGCGCCCTGGGCGGGGCAGCGCTGGAGCGGGCTTGATACGCTGTTTTACATGCTGGGCTATGGCGGCGCGATCACGCTGCTGCTCGCGTTCATCTATATCGCTGTGCGCGCGCTGCTGATGAGTTATTTCGGCGTTGCGATGCCCGACGAGCCGGGCTTCCTGATCCGGGCTGGCAGCATGCTCGCGGTCGCCGTCATTATTGGGCTCTTGTCGCGCACGGCGCTGCTTGGATCGTTGCAGCCGCGCCGGCCGGAGATCGCGCGGATGTTCGTGTTCGGCGGGCAGGGGGCCGTGATCGGCCTCGCTGGCGCCGCAGTCTACATGATCATCTTCGAGGTGTTCCAGCTCGGCGACGTGTTCTCCCGCCACGAAACCAACTTCCGCGCGTTCGACATCGGCTTCTTCGCCGGGGTGGCCGGCATGATGATGTGGCGCATCGTCGACCAGAACAAGCTGCGCGAATCGGTTTATCTGACCGTGCGCACCTCGGCGATGGTGTGCTGGCTGTTCGTCGGGTCGTGGACCTTTGCTTCGGTGTTCTCCTATCTCGGCGGCGAGGAACTGATCAGCGAGTTTGTACTCGGCCTCGATCTGGAGCCGTGGATGTTCCTGCTGCTGGCGCAGGTCATCATCTTCCTGTTGGGCTGGCCGCTGGAGTGGTCGGAGATCATCATAATCTTTGTGCCGATCTTCCTGCCGCTTTTGCCGGCCTTCGGTATCGACCCGCTGTTCTTTGGCATCCTGATCGCGCTTAACCTTCAGACCTCGTTCCTGACGCCGCCAATGGCGATGTCGGCTTATTATCTGAAGGGGGTCGCCCCGCCGCATGTGCGGCTGACCCAGATCTTCGCGGGCGTGATGCCGTTCCTGCTGATGATTTTCCTCTCGATGTTCCTGTTGTATCAGTACCCGGGGATTGCCCTGTGGCTGCCGGAGGTGCTCTATGGCCGATAAGGGCGCGGGGCTGCGGCCCGGCACGACGGTCGACGAGCTTTGCGGGTTGAGCGCCGCCGAAGCGGCGCGGCGGCTCGCCGAGGGTAGCTTGACCGCGCAGGAGATGGTGCGGGCCTGTCTCGCCCGCATCCGCGAGCGCGACCCGGAGGTCCAGGCCTGGGCCTATCTGGATGAAGACTACGCGCTTGGCCAGGCGCGCCGGCTGGACGAATGGCGTGCGGCCGGGCACGGCATCGGCCCGCTGCACGGCGTGCCGGTCGCGCTGAAGGACATCATCGACACGCGCGACATGCCCACCTGCAACGGCACGCCGCTGCATGAGGGGCGGCGCGCGAGATCGGACGCGGCCATCGTCGCGCAATTGCGTCAGGCCGGCGCGATCATCCTCGGCAAGACCGTGACAGCTGAGCTTGCGGTCTATGCGCCGGGCAAGACGCGCAACCCGCATGACCCCGAGCGGACGCCGGGCGGTTCGTCCTCCGGCTCGGCGGCGGCGGTCGCCACCGGGATGGTCCCGCTGGCGCTGGGCACGCAGACCGCCGGCTCCATCATCCGGCCGGCGAGCTATTGCGGCATATTCGGCTTCAAGCCGACGCATGGGACAATCTCGCGCACGGGCGTTCTCACGCAGGCGCCGCCGCTCGACACCGTGGGGACGTTCGCGCGCTCGGTTGAGGACGTTGCGCTGCTGGCCGATGCGATCAGCGCCTTTGACGAGAAAGATCCCGACATGCGCCCGCGCTCGCGCGGCTCCCTGCGGGCGACGGCGGCCGGGACGCCGGCCGCGCAGCCGGTTCTGGCCTTCGTCAAGACCGCCGTCTGGGGCGAGCACGCGGAAGACGCGACCAAGGCGGCCTTCGCCGAACTGACGGAGGCGCTCGGCGATCAGTGCGACGAGGTCGATCTGCCGGACGTGTTTCAGCGGGGGTGGACCTGGCAGCGGATGCTTCAAGTGGCCGGCATCGCCAAGCATTAC
>CAYYSM010000286.1:0-3704 GCA_964474225.1 uncultured Hyphomicrobiaceae bacterium | reverse complement strand
CAGGTTTTCAACTGGTCGGCATTTGCCCCGCCGCCCAGCGACAGGACCAGCAGGTAAAGCGCCAGCGCGCCGCCTGCCGCCGCGATGAGCGTGGCGAGACGGACCCGCTTCAGACCCGCGAAAAGCCCGCCTTTTGCCGTCGGCGTTCTCATGAGGCATCTCTTGTTGTTGGCTGCGCCCGCAGGCCACGCGCGCCCCTCAGGGGTCCGCGCCGCCGCGCGCATTTCATTGACGCGCCGTTCACCATAGCATCGCACGGACTGGCGTTGTCAGGGGACGCGGCGTGAAGATTTCTCCCGCGGCTGTTGCGCGCGCGGTCTTTCCCAGCGGCTCAAATCATGGCCCCATGTCGGCCGGGCAGAACAAGGGAGAGGCTGATGGAATTCGTCGATCAATTGATCGCGTTCCTGCGAGACGGTATCGCGGCGATTTTCCGGTTTGTCGAGATCGTCTGGACCTGGTCGATCGCGCAGATACGCGCCGTGCCCTGGGGCAATCTGGGCGATCTGCACATTCTGGAACAGATCCTGCTGGTCCTTGTTGCCGGCGTGGTGATCTATCTGCTCTATCGCGCCGCGCGTGAACTGTTCGACGCCGCCCAGAACGCGCTGGCTGCGTTCGCCACGCTCCTGGGCGCGATCGTGCGCACGCTCGCACCCGTGCTGGTCGCCGGACTGACCGCAGCGGCCGGGGCGTGGATCATCAACAATGTCAGCTTTTAGGGCCGGTCGGGGTGACCGGGATTTCGCGCGGGCAGTGCTCGTCGACCGCGTCCAGCAGCTCCATATCGCCGAGGTCGAGCACGTTCGGCGGGGTCAGCGGCAGGAAGCCGGTCTGCCCGGCGCGCGCGCGCAGCACGTAGACCAGCCATAGAAGCCCTTTCGTCGGGCCGATGTAGCGCTTGGGCTCGCGCACTTCCAGGAACAGCGTGCCCGCGCCCACCGTGCCCGTCACCTGCTTGATCTCGGTGATCGCCGTCCACGGGATCGTCTCCGGGCCGAGCCGCCGGTCCTGAATGCCGATGTCGTCCACGCGGACAACGGGGCGCGGGAATGCCAGCTCGTAGAGATTGGTAAGCACGCGCGACCCGAAATAGGCCGTCGCCAGCGCGCCGAGGATCGCGTCAAAACCGGAAAAGCCCCAGCCGGCCAGCGACCAGAGCAGAAGCGCCGCCGCCGTCAGACCGCCAGAAATCAGCAGGCGCATCAGCAGCACATTCGTCTTGTAGCCGAATTCGGTCGCCTCGCCCATGCCCCGCTCCGTTGGCCGCCGCGCCGCCATCAGGCATAGTCGATCCCGCTGGATCAGGCAACGTGGAGCGCGCGCGTGTGGCGGCAATTCGGGCGCTGGATCGTCATGGTCATGGATGCGATCATCTGGGGGTGGGACATGCTGATGATGTATGTCGCCGCGCTGTTCCTGATCCCGCTTTGCGTGATCGGGGCGCTGAAGGTGATGGGCATTACGACGGTCTGGAGCGCGTTCGCCGCGGCGGGGCTGGAGCACACCTGGTTCCGGCTGATGTTGCTCGGCGCGCCGGTGTGGCTTGCGGTGACGCTTTATGCGCGCTTCGCGGGCACGCCCTGGGCCATCGCCTTCTGTGACCGGCTGGAGCGGTGGAAATGGGCCGTCATCTGGGCGACTTGCGCTGCGATGGGCGTGTTCGCCGTGCTGGCGCTGATCTTCGCGACCTGAGGCTCAGGCGCACTCCACACAGAACGCGGCCGCCGGGTCCACCCGCAAACGCGCGGGCGCGATCTCCTCGCCGCATTTCAGGCAATATCCGTATTCGTCCTCGTCGATGCGCCGCAGCGCGGCCTCGATCCGCGACAATTCCATCCGCCGCTGACGTTCGTTGGCCTTGGCCATCGCCTGGGTTTGCATCGCATCCATGCGCGACAGCCGCCCCACGCTCTGCTGATCGAGCGCGACCGCGCTGCGGCTTTCGGCCGAGATTTGGCTGAGGTCCAGCAATTCGTCGCGGCGGGCCAGAAGCGCCTTGCGCGCCGCCTCAAGGTCGATGGTCATGGCTTTGCGTGGGAGAGAATGCGCCGGGGAGCGCGCGGCTCCCCGGTCATCTCGTTACGGCGCCAGTGGCACCTTAGGGATCGGACTCGACGGGCTGTCGCCGCCGCCAGATTTGCCGGAATTGCCCGAAGAGCCCTGCTGGCTCTGGGCGGTCTCAACGTCGCCCTCGTCCTCCTCATCGGGCTCGTCGTCCGAGTCGTCGGAAGACGTGTCAGGCTTGGCCTTGGGACGGCTTTCCACGATCTCGAAGACGAGCTGCTTGTGGCCGTCCTTCTCCGCGGCGTCGACCCGCACGGTGCCGCCGCCTTCAAGCTTGCCGAACAGCAGTTCCTCGGCCAGCGGCTTTTTGATGAACTCCTGGATGACGCGGCCCATCGGCCGGGCGCCGAACTGCTCGTCGTAGCCGTGCTCGGCGAGCCAATCCTTCGCGGCATCCGTCAGCTCGATCGACACGTTGCGATCGGCAAGTTGGGCCTCCAGCTGGAACACGAACTTCTCGATGACCTTGCTGATGACGGGCTTGCCGAGGTTGGAGAACGGAACGACCGCGTCCAGACGGTTGCGGAATTCCGGCGTGAACAGCTTCTTGATCGCGTCCTGATCCTCGCCCTCGCGCGTGGAGCGGTTGAAGCCGATCGCCGCCTTGGCAAGGTCGGTTGCGCCCGCATTCGTGGTCATGATGAGGATAACGTTGCGGAAGTCGATCTGCTTGCCGTTGTGGTCGGTCAGCTTGCCGTGGTCCATCACCTGAAGAAGGACGTTGAACAGGTCCGGGTGGGCTTTCTCGATCTCGTCGAGCAGCAGGACGCAGTGCGGATGCTGGTCGATGCCGTCGGTGAGCAGCCCGCCCTGGTCGAAGCCGACATAGCCCGGCGGCGCGCCGATCAGCCGCGAGACGGTGTGGCGCTCCATGTATTCCGACATGTCGAAGCGCAGCAGTTCCACCCCCATGAGCGAGGCGAGCTGGCGCGCAACCTCGGCAAGCAATCGCCCGCGGAAATCGGTCGCCACCTCGCGGAATGACACTAACCGGGCGCCGGACCCGCAGCGGCGCCGGCCGATACGAACCTGCGACACAAACGGAGAGTCACGTGCCCATGGACCTGACCGACCACGACCTTCCCACCCTGTTCGAGCAGCTTGGCCTGGACGGGTCCGACGCCGCCATCGACGCCTTCGTCGAACAGCACCGCCCGCTGTCGACGGACGTCGATCTCGCCGACGCACCATTCTGGAACGATGCCCAGGTGACGTTCCTGCGCGAGGCGATCGACGAGGACGCCCAGTGGGCAGATGCCGTCGACACCCTGAGCACCCTGCTGCGCGCGAACTGAAGCACGGCGACCCGCAAGCGTGGACCGACAGCCCCCTGACGCCTGCACCCCGCAGGCCCTGAAGACCCGCACGCGTGAACGCGCTCGCCGGCACCTGTTTCCGCACCGGGTCGAACAGTTCGAACGGCTCGGCGTCGACCTCGTCATCGGTCGTCGCGAGGGGTACCGGATCTGGGACCTCGCGGGCCGCGAGCTGATGGACTTCCACCTCTACGGCGGCACCTACAATCTCGGTCACCGCCACCCCGACCTGATGGCGACACTGCTCGGCACCCTCGAGTACGCCGACGTCGGCAATCACCAGTTCCCGAACCCGGCGCGGGCGGAGCTGGCCGAACGCCT
>CAYYSM010000285.1:0-3716 GCA_964474225.1 uncultured Hyphomicrobiaceae bacterium | reverse complement strand
TGGAGCCGCTGAACCGCGCGGCGCTGCGCATTGCCCGCAAGGTCGCCGACGACAAGCCCGGCAACCTGATGGCGGGCAACATCTCCAACACGAACATCTGGTCCCCGGACGACACGGAGGCGCAGGCCGAAGTGCGCGCCATGTTCGAGGAGATGGTCGGCTGGGCCGTCGACGAAGGCGCGGACATCATCATCGGCGAGACGTTCTACTACGCCGGCGAGGCGTTCGCCGCGCTGGAGGTGGCCAAGGCCACCGGTCTGCCCACCGTCATCACGCTCGCGCCGATGGCCGGTAACGCCATGTCCGACGGCTACGGCATCGTCGAGACGGCGCAGGAGCTGGAGCAGCGCGGCGCGGATGTCGTCGGCATGAACTGCTTCCGCGGCCCGGAGACGATGCTGCCCTGGCTGCGGGAAATCCGCGCGGCGGTCACCTGCCATGTCGGCGCGCTGCCGGTGCCGTATCGCACCAGCGAGGCGGAGCCGACGTTCTTCAGCCTGACGGACTCGCACTGCGCCTGTCCCGCGCCGCATGGCCGCCCCTTCCCCACCGCGCTCGATCCGCTATACTGCAATCGGTATGAGATCGGCGCGTTCGCCAAGGAGGCGTTCGACATCGGCGTGCGCTATCTCGGGGTGTGCTGCGGGGCCGCGCCCATCCACATCCGCGAGGTCGCCGAAGCCGTTGGCCGGACGCCTGAGGCAAGCCGCTATTCCGAGCGCATGGAGAATCACTTCATGTATGGCTCGAACGAGCGGCTGCCGGAGCACATCAGGGCGCTTGGCGAGCGCGCGTGACGACATGCGGCCTGCCTGCGGGCGGGCCGCCGCAACTTGAAACGCGATTGGCAACGCATTCTGCATGAGACAAACAGATCTGGAGGCCGCGCGGGCGACGAGCCCGTGCGTGGGCATTTGTCAGCTTGACGCCGCGTCCGGCTATTGCGTGGGCTGCGCGCGCACCGGCGCGGAGATTGGCAGCTGGGCCGGCATGAGCGACGGCGAGCGCCGCGCCGTGCTGGACGCGCTGCCGGCGCGCTGGCGGGAGCTGGGCGACGATCCGGCGAAGTCCCCGACGAACTGAGGTGAGCCGGCGGCGCGCCGCCGGCCCATTCGCATGGTCACGTTCCGGGCGTCACGCAAGCTCGAACTTGAGGGCCGCGCCGTTGATGCAGTGCAGCACCTCGTTGCTGATCCACACGACATGGCCAAGGTGGCTGCCGCAACGACGGCAGTGCACCTCGAGCATGTACATCAGGTTGTCGCCAAAGGTCTCGGTGGCGTCGATGCCCGTCAGCACGGCGTCCGGCTCCGAGTGCCGGAAGAACGTCCAGCCCTTGTCCAGCACCTTTTTCGTTTCCGACCAATAGAGCAGCTGGTCGCAGCCCTTGCAGCGGTATAGACCCTGGCGGGTTTCGTCCCACAGCGGGCTCGATTTCTGCGGCTCGGTGCCCATTTCGCGCATGATCGAATATTCGAAATCGGTGAGCCGCTCGCGCCATTCGGCTTCGGTGCGCTGGATTTCATAGGTGTAGTTCGGCTCACGCGGCTTGATATCCGACATGGTCCGGGCGCTCGCCAGTTCGGGGTTGGGGCCGGACACGTCTGAGGCGTCCTGGGCATGGGCCGGTCCTCCCAGGATGCTCAGCGTTGAAGCGGCCGCAGCGCCGGTCAAGAACACGCGGCGGGGGATAGCAGAATTGATCTCATTCATGGAATATTCTCCGTCGGTAACGTTTTGTCTATGAATAGTATTGTCTTATGATAATTGGAATTTGCAAATCACGAATAATCAATTTTTGGTGAAAAAATCAAAAAAAAGCACGCGAAAGACGTGCCCGGTGGCATTTCAACACCACCGGGCGATTTTTCGAGCCTCAGATACTCAGAGAGTTAGTTCTTCGGCGCGAAGATGTCGTTCGCTGCCGTGGTCTGACAGACAACGACCGCTTCCTGCGGGGAGATCCGGCCATCGCCGTCGATGTCCACGTTCGCCATCACGCCGGCGACGTCGGACGCTTCGTCCGGGGTAACGAACCCGTCGTCATTGGCGTCGAGCTGGCCGATTTCCGCCACGCAGTTCATCGGGCCAGCAAAGGCGCTGGTGGACATCAGGAAGGTCACAGCAATGGCACCCAGGATAGCTTTCATAACAGGTCTCCTTCAATAGGGTTTAGTGTTCGCTGGTTCAGAATGAACACAGCTTTTCCTCAGAGAGTGCTTAGACAATACGTTTTCGTTTGTCTCAGCACTCGATTATTTGGGTAACATTCCGGCGAAAAACAATCAAAACACAGAGTGATTACCTGTTTTGACATGCCTGTGAGCGGTGTTTGACTTCACAGTCGCTCGCATTTTCGTGAGGTGTCGGGCGCGGGGATAAGTCAGCCTGCTGTGCAAGGGCCTCTGCTGGCACCGACCGTGAGTGACGGGCCTTGTTCTGTTAATTTTCGGTAACGCGGGCCGGCGCAAGCTCTCTCAGGGCTCAAGCGCACGTGAACAGCGTCTCGGCCTTGAACCTCGGCTAAGAACCTCGTTCGGGGCTAGATCGCCGCCGCCATTGTGATATGCAGTGAGGAAAAGCAGGCCTGTTTGGCCTGGCCGGGAGGTAAAACATGCCCGAGACGCTGCGCAGCATCGTGCATCCGTGGGAATGTGACGCGGTCGATCATTTCACGACCGGCTTCTATTTTGCGGCGTATTCGGCGGCGCAGTGGCACCTGTTCCGGCTGCTCGGCTACAGCGCGGACGATGTCGCGGCGCTGCGTCCCGTGAGCTGCCGGGCCACCTTCAAGCAGGAGCTGGCCGCGGGCGACGCCTACCACATCGAATCCGGCGTGCTGGCGCATGACCCGGGCCATTTGCGCATCGGCCACCGGCTCTACAATTCCGAGACGAACGATCTGGCGGCGACGCATGAGATCGCGTTCGAGGGCGATGTGACGCGCCCGCGCCCGGACGCGCCCATCGACTGGGACGAGGAGGAGGCTGGGCGCGAGGTCAACTTCGCGGCGTTGAGCGGCTGGGTGACGACGGCCCAGACGCTGGTGCGCCGGGATGATCTCGACGCGACGGGCCGGCTCGATCTGAGCGCGCTGATCCTGCACGCCTCCGACGCGAATGTGCAGTTTCAGAACCGGGTCGGCATGACGTCGAGCTACATGCGCGCGGAGAAAATCGGCTTCGCGACCTTCGCCTATCGCATCACGCTGCATGACCTCCTGTGCGAAGCTGGCACGGTGTTGAAGACCGACAGCGCCGTCGTGCAGATCGGGCGTAGCTCGCTGTGGTTCGCGCATCGCGTGATGGATGGCTTAAGCGGCGCGCCCATCGCGGATGTGGCGCAGTTCGGCGTGCATTTCGACCGGCGGGCGCGTGCCTCAGCGCCGATCCCGGAGCGCATCCGCGAACGGGCGCAAAGCCTGATGCCGGGCGGATCAGGGCAGGGTTGAGGGGGCCGGCTCAATCCGCCGTGCGGTCATCGGTGTCTTCTCCGGCCACGTCGTCTCCAGTGAACGTGGTGATCACGCTATAGACGAAAAACAGCGATGTGCCAGCGCCGAGCACCCCGAACAATACGCGCTGCCCGATTTCGAAATCGCTAGAGGCAGCCATCAGGATCAGAACAACCGAGATAGGGCCAAAGATCACCGCAAGCAGAAGGTTTCTTGCCCGGTCGCTGAAAAGCGCGGCGATCATCAGGCACCCGAACGCGAT
>CAYYSM010000284.1:0-3718 GCA_964474225.1 uncultured Hyphomicrobiaceae bacterium | reverse complement strand
ACAGCTGCCGATCTCTACCTCGTCGCCCATCTCGGCTGGTATCTCCAGCAAGGGCTCATCAACCCGCGAGCCGACTTCGTAAGATACGCCGGCCTTCATGGGGAACGCGCCGCCCTGAAACGCGCGAGCGAGATCGACGACGCGCTGCTCACCGAGCATCCCATTCCAGGCGCGCCGGCAAATTAATCGTGCATAGCTGCCGCCGCGCCGAGCGGTCTGATTGCGCCAGATGACATGATCGCTATATATCCTTTAGCGATCATCGAGGCGTGGCATACGCGCCCTGACAGCATCCCAGAGCAAGATCACCGCACCGTGGCAGACAATTCCGATATTCCCGGAGACGGCGCCGCGCCCGAAGGCGACGGCTTCGACATCCGCACCAGGTCCATCACCAGCGAGATGCGCAGCTCCTACCTCGATTACGCGATGAGCGTGATCGTGAGCCGCGCGCTGCCCGACGTGCGCGACGGGCTGAAGCCGGTGCACCGGCGCATCCTGTACACGATGCACGAGAACGGGCTGGACTGGAACAAGCCCTACAAGAAGGCTGCGCGCGTGGTCGGCGATGTCATGGGCCGCTATCACCCGCATGGCGACCAGGCAATCTATGATGCGCTCGTGCGCATGGCGCAGGATTTTTCCATGCGCCTGCCGCTGGTGGACGGTCAGGGCAATTTCGGCTCCATCGACGGCGACCCGCCTGCGGCCATGCGGTACACCGAGTGCCGGCTGGAGAAGGTCGCGCATTCGCTGCTGGATGACATCGACAAGGATACCGTCGATTTCCAGGACAACTACGACAACTCCGAGCGCGAGCCAACCGTCCTGCCGGCGAAGTTTCCGAACCTGCTGGTCAACGGCGCGGGCGGTATCGCAGTCGGATTGGCGACCAACATTCCGCCGCACAACCTGGTCGAGATCACCAACGCCTGCATCGCCTATCTCGACAACCCGGCCATTTCCATCGACGAGCTTATCGAGATCGTGCCCGGCCCGGACTTCCCGACGGGCGGGATCATCCTTGGGCGCACCGGCGCGCGCTCCGCCTATCACAAGGGGCGCGGCTCGATCATCATGCGCGGCAAGGTCCACACCGAGACCGTCGGCAAGGACCGCGAGGCGCTGATTGTCACCGAAGTGCCCTACCAGGTGAACAAGGCCGGCATGATCGAGAAGATCGCCGAGCTTGTGCGGGAAAAGCGGATCGAGGGCATTTCGGACGTGCGCGACGAGTCCGACCGGCAGGGCTACCGGGTCGTCATCGAACTGCGCCGCGACGCCAACGCCGATGTGGTGCGCAACCAGCTCTACCGCTACACGCCGCTGCAGACCTCGTTCGGCGCCAACCTCGTCGCGCTCAACGGCGGGCGGCCGGAGCAACTGAACCTCAAGGACTTGATCCGCTCGTTCACGGCCTTCCGCGAGGAGGTCGTCAGCCGGCGCACGAAATATCTGCTGGCGAAGGCGCGGGAACGCGCGCATGTGCTGGTCGGCCTCGCCATCGCGGTGGCGAACATCGACGAGGTCATCAGCCTGATCCGTCGCGCGCCCGACCCGGCGACCGCCCGCGAGCAACTGATGGAGCGTCGCTGGCCAGCGCAGGACGTTGCGCCGCTGGTCGCGCTCATTCAAGACGCCCGCCATGTCGTCGCCGACGACGGCACCTATGTGCTCTCCGCCGAACAGGCGAAAGCGATCCTCGATCTGCGCCTGCAGCGCCTGACCGCGCTGGGCCGCGACGAGATCGGCGACGAACTGAACGGCCTTGGCGAGAAGATCAAGGATTACCTCGACATCCTGCGCTCGCGCGCCCGCGTCATCGAGATAATCAAGCAGGAACTCAACGAGATCGCGGAGTCTTTCGGCACGCCGCGCCGCACCGAGATCATCGAATACGCCGGCGAGGTCGAGGATGAGGACCTGATCCAGCGCGAGGACGTGGTCGTCACGGTCAGCCACCGCGGCTACGTCAAGCGCGTACCGCTGACGACCTACCGCGCGCAGCGCCGCGGCGGCAAGGGGCGCGCAGGCATGTCCACGCGCCAGGAAGACTTCGTCACCCGCCTGTTCATCGCCAACACCCACACGCCGGTGCTGTTCTTCTCTTCGCGCGGCATGGTCTACAAGATGAAAGTCTGGAAGCTGCCGGCCGCGCAGCCGCAGTCCCAGGGCAAGGCGCTCATCAACCTGCTGCCGCTCGACCAGGACGAATGGATCACCTCGATCCTGCCGCTGCCCGAGGACGAGGACAGCTGGGACCAGTTGCACGTCATGTTCGCCACCGCCGACGGCAATGTCCGGCGCAACAAGCTGTCGGAGTTTGTCGAGGTGCGCCAGAGCGGCAAGATCGCCATGAAGCTGGATGAGGGCCAGCGCATCATCGGCGTTGAGACCTGTTCTGCGGATGACGACGTGCTGCTGACCACGGCGAAGGGCCGCGCGATCCGCTTCCCCATGACAGCGGTGCGCGAGTTCAAGGGCCGCGAGGCGCGCGGCGTCATGGGCATCCGGCTGGATGATGGCGACGAGGTGATCTCGATGGCCATGCTCCGCCACGTTGACGCCGCGCCGGACGAGCGCGCCGCCTATTTGCGCCAGGCGAGCGCCATGCGCCGGGCCGCAGGCGGTCAGTCCGCCGAGGACGCCGCCGCCGAAGAAGCCTCGGCCGAGGCCGAGAACGGCGATGAGGAACTGGTCGAGCCGGGCGAGCTGTCGCCGGAGCGCTACGCAGAGCTGAGCGCGCGCGAGCAGTTCATCCTCACGGCTTCGGAAAACGGCTACGGCAAGCGCACCAGCGCCTACGAGTACCGGATCTCCGGGCGCGGCGGCAAAGGCATCATCGCCATGACCGTCAACGAGCGCAATGGCCCGCTGGTCGGCGCGTTCCCGGTCGAGGATGCCGATCACATCATGCTCGTGACCGATCGCGGCAAGCTGATCCGCTGCCCGGTCGAGGACATCTCGATCGTGGGCCGCGCCACGCAGGGCGTGAAGATCTTCACCACCGGCGCGGGCGAGCGCGTGGTCTCCGTCGTCCATATCCCGGAAGAGGACAACGGCGGCGAGAGCGAAAGCGAATAAGCGCCAAGCGCACTAAGGAGCCTTCCTCGTGTCGGCGTATCTGTTTGGGGCCTTCGCGCTGGCCTGCGTCGTGCTGGCCGTCACACCCGGCCCGTCGATGGCCCTGTTCGTCGCCAACAGCGCCAGCCACGGCACGCGCGCCGGGCTGCTCACCGTGCTCGGCAACGCGCTGGGCCTGTCGATCCTCGTCGCGGCGGCCACGCTCGGTATGACCTCGGTGATGGTGTTTGTCGCCGAGTGGTTCGACGTCATCCGCTGGGTGGGGGCGGCCTACCTCGTCTGGCTCGGTATTTGGCGACTGCACGCCGCGCTGCGCACCGAGCCGGGCCCGCCGCCACCCGCCGCGCGCGGAAACTTTCTCTGGCGCGGCTTCATCGTCTCGCTGTCCAACCCCAAGGTCCTGCTGTTCCTCGGCGCGTTCTTCCCGCAGTTCCTCGACCCGGGCGCGGCCATCGCGCCCCAACTCGCCCTGCTCGCCGTCACCTTCGTGGTGGTCATCGCCGCCACCGACGCGCTGATGGTGCTCGCTCTCGGCACGGCGCGCGGCTGGTTCGTGAGCCGCCGTCACCTTCTGGAAGGCTTCAGCGGAAGCGTTCTGGTGATCGGCGGCATTTGGCTTGCGCTGCAGCGCCGC
>CAYYSM010000283.1:0-3720 GCA_964474225.1 uncultured Hyphomicrobiaceae bacterium | reverse complement strand
TGACCGAACCTCTGGGCGGCTTGAAAGAGCTGAACGAGCGCTCGCGCGAGATCTTCAGGCAAATCGTCGAGACCTATCTTGAGACGGGCGCGCCCGTCGGCTCCCGCAATCTCAGCCGGCAACTGCCGATGACGCTGTCGCCGGCTTCGGTGCGCAACGTCATGGCGGATCTGGAGGCCATGGGGCTGATCTACGCGCCGCACGCGAGCGCGGGGCGGATGCCGACCCATGCCGGTCTGCGCATGTTCGTGGATTGTCTGCTGGAGATCGGCGATCTGAGCGTCCGCGAGCGCGAGCAAATCCAGCGCCAGATGACCGCCGAGCACGCGCGCCAGGGCGTAGATGAGGTGCTGTCCGAGGCCAGCGGGATGCTGTCCGGCCTGTCGCGCTGCGCGGGCCTGGTCGTCGCGGAAAAGCAGATTAACCGCATCAAACACATCGAATTCGTCAACCTGGACAATTCGCGCGCGCTGCTGGTGCTCGTCGGCGAGGACGGCGCGGTCGAGAACCGTGTGGTGGACCTCCCGGCGGGTCTGCCGCCCTCGGCGCTTGTGGAGGCCGGCAATTATCTGAACGCGCGCATCCGCGGGCTGACGCTGCACGAGGCGAAGGAGCGCATCAATCAGGAGCTGAAAGAAAAGCGGGACCTGCTCGACGAGCTGACCAAGGGGCTGATCGAGGCAGGCCTGGCCGAATGGTCCGGCGGGCGCGAGGAGACCAAGAGCCTGATCGTGCGCGGCCGCGCGCATTTGCTGGAAGACCTGAAGGCGATCGAAGAGCTGGAGCGTATCCGCCGCCTGTTCGAGGACCTGGAATCCAAGAAGGAACTGGTCCAGTTGCTCGACCTGGCTGACGAAGCCGAGGGCGTGCGCATCTTCATCGGGTCGGAGAACCAGCTGTTCTCGCTGTCCGGTTCCTCGGTGATCGTCGCGCCGTTCCGGGACAACGAGCGGAACATTGTTGGCGTTCTCGGCGTTATCGGGCCGACACGGCTCAACTATGCGCGGGTCATCCCCGTGGTGGACTACACCGCCAAACTTGTCGGACGGCTGTTGACTTGAACGCCGCGACCGGCCGAAACAAGGCCAAGAGACGATCGGCCGGATCTGAAAACCGATCAAATTCCACGAGAGATCCGAAAGCGATGAGCAACGAGAAGAAACCAGACAGGACGGCTGAAACCGAGCAGGCGCGCGAGGGCGGCGATCACGCCGCACGCGATGATGCGGAACCGAAAGCCGAAGGCGCGGCCTCCGGCGGCGAACAGGCGACAGCGAGCGAGGCTGAAGCGCAAGCCGCAGAAGCCGCCGAGCAAGCTGGTTCGCCCGACGAGCGCATCAAGCAGCTCGAAGAGCGCCTGAAGCGCGCCGTCGCGGAACAGGAAAACCTGCGCAAGCGTATGGAGCGCGAGAAGGCGGACACCGCCCGCTACGCGATCGCCAATTTCGCGCGCGAGGTGCTCGGCATCGCCGACAATATCCAGCGTGCCATCGACGCCGTGCCGAAGGACGCCGCGGCGAACGATCAGGCGCTCAAGACCTTCCTCGAAGGCATCGAAGTGACCGAGCGCGAGTTGCACAAGGCCATGGAGCGCCACGGCATTGCCAAGCTCAACCCGGAGGGCGAGAAGTTCGACCCGAACTATCATCAGGCGATGTTCGAAATCCCGACCGCCGACATGCCGAGCGGCATGGTGATGCAGGTCGTTCAGCCCGGCTATTTGCTTGAGGATCGCGTGCTGCGCCCGGCGCTTGTCGGCGTGTCGAAGGCCGCGCCCGCGGCGTCCGGCGGCACGGACAAGCCGGAGGATCCGTCCCCGAGTGAGAGCGAAAACCCGGCTGCCGAGCAGCGCGCGGACCAGGCGCAGGCCGGCGAGGCGTCCGCCGAGGCTGTGGGGGAGCAACCCGAGGCCGACCCTGTGAAGGACGAGAGCGCATCGGCCCAGCCACGCGGCTCATCGCGTCTGAACGAGCCGGTCATCAACGCCGAGACGGAAAAGGACTACGAGACCGAACCGGCGCACCGGAAGGCTTAAGGCGGCGTCTCAACCCTCAGGTTCGTGCACGCGGCGCATGGTGATGTTGATGCGGCCGCCCTCGGGCAGCAGGTCGCTCGATCCGGCGATGATGCGGTCGATGCCGTGATAGGCGAGCCGCGCTTCGCCGCGCATCACCAGCACGTCCCCAGAGGCCAGCTCGAACCGCTGCGTCGGCGCCTTCCGCGTCTTCCCGCCGACTCGGAAGATGCCCGTGTCGCCCAACGACACCGACACGATCGGCGCTGAGAAATCCTCCTCGTCCCGGTCCTGGTGCAGCCCCATCTTCGCGCCCTGCGCGTAATAGTTGATGAGGCAGGCCTCCGGCGGCGCGCCGCCGCCGACTTGCGCCCAGATGTCTAGCAGCATCTGCGGGATCGGCGGCCACGGCTTTCCCGTGTCGGGATGGGCAGGCTCATAGCGATAGCCGCCCTCCTTATCCGCCAGCCAGCCAAGCGGCCCGCAATTTGTCATCCGCACCGAGAATGGCCGTCCCGTGCGTGGCATCCGCGGCACGAACAGTGGCGCTCTGGCCACAACCTCCCGGATCGCGCGCAGCAGACGTTCTTGTGCCGCCGCGTCCAGGTACCCAACTCTGTGATCGATCGGCAATGCCGTACTCATTGGTCGTCACAAACTTCCCGACATTGAAGATTTAACTGACGGCCGCTGAGTATTGTCCCCAGGAACGCCCGGGACAACAAAATCAGGCGGCTTGCAGCATAGTTTGGCCCGGCATATATATTCCGGCAAAGTCGGGCGAGTTGGAATCGTGTAGGGTGACGCCGTGGCCGGCTGCTGCAGCGGCTTTGGCGTCGAGCCGGGTGCCACCGAGCCGCCACAACGGCGTAAGGGCCCGGCGATTCGCTGGATCTCAGAGAACGATAAGGGTTGATGAGCATGTCGAAAGTTATTGGCATCGATCTCGGCACCACGAATTCGTGCGTGGCCGTTATGGAGGGCAAGAACCCCAAAGTCATCGAAAACGCTGAAGGATCGCGCACGACGCCGTCCATGGTGGCTTTCACTGAAGAGGGCGAGACGATTGTCGGGGTCCCGGCCAAGCGCCAGGCGGTGACGAACCCGGAGAACACCTTTTTCGCGATCAAGCGCCTGATCGGGCGGCGCTTCGAGGACCCGACGGTTGCGAAAGACCAGAAGCTTGTCCCATACCAGATCGTCAAGGCCGACAACGGCGACGCCTGGGTCGAGTCCCACGGCAAGAAGTATTCTCCGTCGCAGATCTCCGCCTTTGTACTGCGCAAGATGAAAGAGACGGCGGAAAGCTATCTCGGCGAGACGGTCGAGAAGGCTGTCATCACCGTCCCGGCCTACTTCAACGACGCCCAGCGCCAGGCCACCAAAGACGCAGGCAAGATTGCCGGGCTGGAAGTGCTGCGTATCATCAACGAGCCGACCGCGGCCTCGCTGGCGTATGGCCTCGACAAGAAGGAAGGCGAGCGCATCGCCGTCTATGACCTTGGCGGCGGCACCTTCGACGTCTCCGTGCTCGAAATCGGCGACGGCGTGTTCGAGGTGAAATCGACCAACGGCGACACCTTCCTCGGCGGCGAGGACTTCGACATGCGCCTGGTCGACTATCTCGCGGACGAGTTCAAGCGCGAGAACGGCATCGACCTGCGCAATGACCGGCTGGCCCTCCAGCGCCTGAAAGAGGCCGCGGA
>CAYYSM010000282.1:0-3729 GCA_964474225.1 uncultured Hyphomicrobiaceae bacterium | reverse complement strand
CATGATTTCAGCGCGCTGGGCGAGGACGCGCTGGCGCGCATTCGCGGCGAGAATATCGGCATCGTCTTCCAGCAGTTTCACCTCGTGCCGACCATGACGGCGATCGAGAATGTCGCGCTGCCGCTGGAATTTCTGGGCCGCGCCGATGCTTTCGAGCGCGCGGAAGCCGTGCTGGGCGAAGTGGGGCTGGACCATCGGCTCACGCATTTCCCGGCAGAGTTGTCCGGCGGCGAGCAGCAACGCGTCGCGCTGGCCCGGGCGCTGGCGCCGGAGCCGAAAATCCTCTTCGCGGACGAGCCGACCGGCAATCTCGACGGCACCACGGGCGAAAGCATTGTCGAGATGATGTTTGCGCTGCGCAAGCGCCATAACGCGACCCTGGTGCTCATCACCCATGATCTCACGCTGGCGCGGAAGTGTGACCGCATCGTCGGCATCGAGGACGGGCGCATGACCACGGAAAGCCCACTGGCGGCGGCGGCGACATGACGACGGTTTCAACGACAGCGCCCGCTGTCCGCCAGACGCGGCTGCCCTTGCCTCTTTCCGTTCGGCTCGCCCTGCGCGAGTTGCGCGGCGGGCTATCGGGCTTTTACGTCTTCATCCTTTGCATCGCGCTTGGCGTGACGGCGATTGCCACGGTGGGCACCGTCACCGGCGCGCTTCAGGACAGTATCGCGCGGCAAGGACAGATCATTCTCGGCGGCGACGTCTCGGCTTCGGTCGTGCACCGGCGCGCAGGCGACGACGAGCGCGCGGTGTTCTCCCGCTTCGGCACCGTCAGCGAGGTCGGGACCATGCGCGCCATGGCGCTGCGGCCCGACGGCGACGCGCAGGTGCTGGTCGGCGTGAAGGCGGTGGATCAGGCCTACCCGCTTTACGGCAATTTCGCGCTTGAGGACGATCAATCGCTGCGCGAGGCGCTGGCTGAGCCCAACACGGCCGTCGTCGAGCAGGGGCTGCTGGACCGGCTCGATCTTGAGGCCGGCGATCAGGTCAAGCTCGGCGAAAGCCAGTTGCGCATCGCGGGTGTGATCGCGCGGGAGCCGGACCGACTGTCGGGCGGCGCGGCGTTCGGCCCGCGCCTGCTGACGCGCATCCCGACCCTGCAGGACACCGGCCTGCTCGCGCCTGGCACGCTCATCGACTGGCGCTACCGTGTCGCCTTTCCCGAGGGCGCGGGCGAGGAGCGCATCGCCGCCTTCCGCGAGGCCGTCGACACCGAGCTTGCCAACAGCGGGTTTGAAATCCGCGACCGTACCGATCCGTCGCCGCAGATCACCCGCGCGGTCAACCGGCTCTCCAGCTTTCTGACGCTGGTGGGGTTGGCGGCGCTGCTGATCGGCGGCATCGGCGTGGCGAATGCGATTTCGGCATTCGTCGCGCGCAAGCGCAAATCCGCCGCGATCTACAAGGCGATCGGCGCGTCCACGGGCCTGACGCTTACCAGCTTCGCGCTGCAAGTGCTGATGGTGGCGGCGCTCGGCATCGTCATCGGCTTGATCGCCGGATCGCTGATCCCGATCGTGCTGGACCGCGCCTTCGCCGATCTCTTGCCGATCCAGATCGACCTGACGCTCCAACCGGGCGCGCTGGTGCTCGCGGCGGCTTACGGACTACTGACGGCGCTCGCCTTCATCCTCTGGCCGCTGGGGCGCGCCGGGCAGATCCGCCCAGCCGAACTGCTACGCGAGGAGATCACCGAACAGAAAAGCTGGCCGCCGCGGGCCTTTATCGCCGGATCGGTCGCGAGCGCGCTGGCGCTGGCCGGGCTGGCGATCTGGCTGTCGGAGGTCCGGCTGATCGCCGCAATCACGGTGGTCGGGATCGGCGCGGTCTTCGCGATCTTCCTCGGCGTCGGCCGGCTGATCCGTGGCCTCGCCGCGCGCACGCCGCGCCCCCGCCAGCCGGAGATGGCGCTGGCGCTCGCCAATATCGGCGGACCGGCCGGGCTGACGATCACGCTGGCGCTATCGCTGGGCGCGGGGCTGGCGCTGCTGACGATGATCGCGCTGACCGACACGTCGCTGCGGGGCGAATTGCAGACCGATCTGCCGGAAAACGCGCCGAGCCACTTCTTCCTCGGCATCCCGAAGGAGCGCTTCGCTGACTTCAGCCGGATCGTGACGGATAACGCCCCCTCCGCGGAGCTGAACACCGCGCCCATGCTGCGCGGACGCATCACCGCGATCGACGGCACGCCGACAAGCGAGATCGACGCGCCGCCGGACGCGCAGTGGGTGCTGGAGGGCGACCGCGGCATCACCTATTCGGAAGCGCTGCCGCAATATTCCGAGGTCGTCGCCGGCGAATGGTGGGCGCCAGACCATGAGGGCGAGCCGCTGGTGTCGTTCGAGGACGAACTGGCCCGCCAGCTCGGCATCGAGGTCGGCGATACGCTGACGGTCAACGTGCTGGGCCGTGAGATCACCGCGCGGGTGGCGAACCTGCGCACAGTTGCCTGGGAGCGGCTGAGCATCAACTTCGTGATGATCTTCTCGCCCAACGCGCTGGAGAACATGAACTGGCCGGATGGGCGGAACGCGCAGGGTGAAAACGCGGCGCTGCGCGAGATCACCGCGACCTTCCCGACCGTCACCGCCGTTACTGTACGAGACGTGCTGCAATCCGTCGGGCGCGTGCTGGAGCAGGTGATGACCGCGATCCGCATTGCTGCAAGCCTGACGCTGATCGCCGGCGTGATCGTGCTCGCCGGGGCATTCGCGACCGTGCAGCGACGGCGCATTTACGAGGCCGTGGTTTTGAAGGTTCTCGGAGCGCAGCGGCGGAATATCCTTGTCGCGCATATACTTGAATATGTGCTGATGGCGATTGCCGTCGCCGTATTCGCCGCGGCGCTCGGCGCGGTCGGTGCGTGGCTGCTGGTAACGCTGGTGCTCGGGGTGGACTTCGTCTTCTCGACCGTGGCGCTGGTTCAGGCGGGCGCGTTGGCGGTGCTGCTGATGGTCGTTTTCGGCTCGATCGGCACGCTGCAGGTGCTCGGCGCGAAGGCCGCGCCCTATCTGCGGAGCGAATAAGCGGCGGCGGCCTAAGACCTCCGTCGCAAATCGGCTGGTCTGCGGTGCGATAAGTCTTGTTTTTGACGAGGATCAAAACATATTAGTCGCGCAAACCAGTTTTTTCGGCCGGTCGGCCATGTGACTTTGGTTTCAACAGGGGAATGACACAGATGGCGGATTTCGACAGGAACCAGGCAGCTTATGCGCGCACTGGCGCTCAGGAGGCCATAGATGAGGGCCTCCGGTCCTATATGCTTCAGGTGTATAACTACATGGCCGCTGGCGTCGCCATCACCGGCCTTGTGGCTTATGCGCTCTACACCTTCGCCGTGCAGCCGACTGCCGCTGGCGCGGCCGCGCAGGTGCGCGACGGGGTTTACCTCACTGACTTCGGCTATGCGCTGTTCGCCAGCCCGCTGAAGTGGGTGGTGTTCCTCGCGCCGCTTGGCATGGTGTTCTACCTGTCCGCGCGTATTCACAAGATGAGTTTCTCCGGCGCGCAAACAGCGTTCTGGGTCTTCGCCGCGCTCATGGGCGCGTCGCTCTCCTCGATCTTCCTGGTCTATGCGCACGGCTCGATCGCGAACGTGTTCTTCATCTCGGCGGCGGCCTTCGGCGCGCTGAGCCTGTGGGGCTACACCACCAAGAAGGACTTGTCCGGCTGGGGCTCGTTCCTGTTCATGGGCCTGATCGGCATCATCATCGCCGC
>CAYYSM010000281.1:0-3757 GCA_964474225.1 uncultured Hyphomicrobiaceae bacterium | reverse complement strand
ACCTTGCGCGAAAGTTCGGAGAATACGAAAAACGCGAACCCCGCGCTCAAGCCGGCTATGACCATAGTCTGAATGCCGCCGAAACGGAAGGATCGAAGGGAGCAGGTTGCGGCGATCAGCACCATCGTGGCCAGAAGTACCGGTCGCGCCAGAAGTTGCTGGAATTCAAGTTTATAGCGCTCCGCCTCCAGACCCGCTCTCTCCGCGAACTCGATGAACTTCGGCAGCTCCCAGAAAGACACCCCCTTTTCCGAAGTGATGCTGTTCATAACGTGCTGGCGTTCCAGGTGAGTGCTAACGAAATACGTCCCATACTGTCTGGTGCCGCCGTTTTCGCTTGTCACCCGCGCATTTTCAAGCGCCCAATACCCGGGCCGCAAACGCGCCATATCCGCCTCGACGCGCTCAAGAAATTTGCGGTTGCGGTCAAACTGCAACACCGTGATCGCGCTCAAGGTCAGGCCCTTATCGGCCACGTTTCCGGCGTAGATGATCGAGGGGCCGTCAGCGCCGTTTTGACGGAGCCAGGCGGGACGGTTTTCGCGCAGCAGCGACTCGTTTTCTTCGCCGAGCACCTCTCCGATCAGCCGGTCGGATTCGGCTTTCGAGAAGGCGGCCAGCGGGTTGTATACGGCGGTAGAGAGAGCGCCCAGCACCAGCGCCACCACCAGGCCGGGGCGGAGAAACTGCCAGGCGGATATGCCGGCGGCCCGAACCACCGTCAGCTCGGATGTGCGGCTGAGCGCCATGAAGGCTGCGATCGAGCCGATCAGCACCGCAAAGGGCAGGGTAAGCTCAGCGAATTTCGGCAGGCGGAGCATCGCGATGAGCACCAGGCCGCCCAGCGAAACGCCCTCGCGCTCGCTCGCCTCGCGCAACAGCTCCAGAAAATCGATGAAGAAGATCAGCCCGAGACAAAGCGAGAAAACGCCCAGTATTGAGACGATAAATCGCTTCGCGATGTAGCGCCCGAGCGTTCCCATCGCCGCTTCCCCCCGGTTTTGCGTTATTCAGCAGCCGCGCGACCCGGCCGCCGCGCACGCAAGCGCGCGGGCAGGGCGCGCAACCAGTCGGGCAGATCGACCTCGAAGCTGCGCGCCTGATGCGGACGCATGTTGCGTTGCGCAAGGATCAACGCGCCGCCTATCGCGCAGATTGGAATGGCGTACATCACGGGCACAGCCCAGGCGTGGTTCACGGCCATGTTGGTCATCGCTAGTCCGGTCCCGCGGATGCCGACGCATGCCACGAATGCCAGCGCCACGGCATGGCCCGGCCCCTGCCGTGTGGTGCGCGCGTAGCCCAGCATGGCGACCGCGATCAGCACGAAGGCGATCGGATACAAGGGGTTCGACAGCCGGTCGTGCAGTTCGGCGCGGAACTCGCCGGGCCGCTTCTCGATGCGCCAGTCATGCTCGCCCTGCTTGGTCCAGAGCGCAGGCAGCACGCGCTCCTTCGGTTCGTAGCTGCGTTGTCCGCGCTGCGGTCCCATCTCGGAGATGTCGAAGATGTAGCTGTCGAACGCGATGACCTGGGTGTCGTCGCGGTCGGCGTTGACCCGATGGATGTGCCCTTCCCGCATGACGATGAAGGGTTGGCCATCCTGCTCGATGACCCGGCCGCGGTCCGCCAGATAAGTGAGCGTCTGGCCGTCGTCGCGCGAGTCGTCGACCATCAGCCCGCGCAGCGTTCCGTCGGCCTCGCGATCGCGGATATGAAAGGTCAGCCCCTTTTCCGGGGTGACGAAATTGCCCGGCTGGATCACCTGCGAGATCAGGTCGGTGCGGACCTCCGTGATGTAGTCGCGCAGCATTCGCATGCTGTACGGGCTGAGATAGGCGTTGGAGATCAAAACGAAGGCGGACACCACCGCTGCGAGGAGCAGGAAGGGGCGCATCAGCCGCCAGGTTGTCGCGCCCGACGCCGTCAGGATGATGATGCCGCTGTCATTGTGCAGCCGGTTGAGAATGTGGATCGTCGAGATCAGCAACGCGATCGGCGCGACAATGGTCACCAGGTTGGGCAGGGCGAGCAGCGTGATCTGGAGGAAGATCAGGAAGCCCTGTCCCTGCTCTGTCATCACGTCGATCCGGCGCAGCGCCGTCGTCATCCACACGATCAGCGTCAGCGTCGCCAGGATCATCAGCATCGCCGTGATCGTCTGCTTGAAAATATAGCGGCTGATCGTGTCCATTGCGGGCTTGTCTGCGACTGGAACGCTGAATCATATTTTTTTATAGCCCTCCGGACACCACGCCAACATGGCGGTTTTTCGGCGCGGGCGGCAGCGGCCTGCGGTTGCATCGCGGGGCAAATCGCGATTTACTCGCAGGCCAATCTGGAACCTGGCGGGAGCTGTGGCGCGCGCCTCGCGGGCGAGCGCGCCTTGGCCGTCATCTGAACGATCGGAGCAACCACTTTGCCGAACCCGGAGATCGCGTTCGCCTCAATCGACGCAGAGCCCAGCGGAACCGTCATCGTCATGGCCGGCGAGAACGCCCGGCTGGCCCCGACGGCCGCGAAATTGGACAACGCCTCCGCCGGAGTGCTGACGCGCGCAGCGGGCATCGCGAAGTTCAAGGGCAAGAAGAAGACGGCTTTCAATCTGCTGGCGCCCGCCGGGTTGGACGCGGTCGAACGGCTTGTGGTCATCGGCACAGACGGCATCGGGGCGGAGCCGTCACAGGAATGGATCGACCTGGGCGGGGTCATCCGTGGCAAGATCGACAGCGACGTCGAACAGGCCGATCTTTGGCTGGAGGCCAGCGACGGCAGCGCCCTTGAGGCCCAGCACGCCGCGCATGTGGCGCTCGGCGTCCTGCTGCGCAGTTATGAATTCACCAAGTACAAGAGCAAGAAGAAATCGGCTCGCGACAATAACGGCGAAGAAAAAAGCGACACGTCTCTCGCGCGCGTCGTGATCCATTGCGGGGACCCGGCTGCGGCGGAATCCGCCTTCGCGCCTCTGCGCGCCGTGTCCGAGGGCGTCTATCTTGCGCGCGATCTTGTGAATGAGCCGCCGAACGAACTGGGGCCGGAGCAGTTCGCCGAGCGGGCAAGCGCGCTGGCCGAACACGGTCTTGAGGTCGATGTGCTCGACGAGGACCGGATGGCCGAACTCGGCATGGGCGCGCTGCTGGCCGTGGGGCAGGGGAGCGCGCGGGGCAGCCGCCTGGTCACCCTGCGCTGGCGCGGCGAAGGCGCGCCGGATGGTCCGCCGACGGTGTTCATCGGCAAGGGCGTGTGCTTCGACACCGGCGGGGTCTCCATCAAGCCCGCGCAGGGCATGGAGGACATGAAGGGCGACATGGGCGGCGCGGCTTGCATCGCCGGGCTGATGCTCACGCTGGCGAAGGAAAAAGCGCCGGTTGACGTCGTTGGCGTGCTCGGGCTGACCGAAAACATGGTCAGCGGCACGGCCCAGCGCCCGAGCGACATCGTCAAATCCATGTCAGGCCAGACGATCGAGGTGCTCAACACCGACGCGGAAGGGCGGATGGTTCTGGCCGACGCCATGTGGTACGCGCAGCAGACATGGAAGCCAAAGCGGATCGTCACGCTCGCGACGTTGACGGGCGCGATCATTATCGCGCTCGGCCACGAATACGCCGGTCTTTACGCCAATGACGACGCGCTGTGCAACGCGCTCGTCAATGCGGGCACGCAAACCGACGAGAAGGTCTGGCGGATGCCGCTGTCCAGGAAATACGACAAGCTGATCGACTCCAAGGTCGCCGACATGAAGAACATCGGCGGG
>CAYYSM010000280.1:0-3761 GCA_964474225.1 uncultured Hyphomicrobiaceae bacterium | reverse complement strand
CCGAGGACGTGCTCGTCAAGCTCAACTCGGTGGAGTCAATGCTGGCCGATACGCTGGCAGAGCCGAGCGGCGAGTTGCGCATCACCACGCCGGCGGGCTTTGGCGCCACCTGGCTGGCGCCCCGCCTGCGCGACTTCATCGAACGCTATCCGAGAATCCAGGTCCAGCTGCTGCTGCGCGATGAGGAACTCGACCTCAGCAAGCGGGAAGCGGATGTCGGCATCTGGCTGCATGCGCCGACGCAGAAAGATCTCATCCTGCGCCGGCTGTTCACCGTCCATTTCCACGTCTACGGATCGCGGGATTATCTTGAGGCGCACGGCGCGCCGCAGACGCTGGCGGACCTCGACCACCACGCCATCATCACCTATGGCGGCATCCCTTTCCCGCGCCGGGGCATCAACTGGCTGGAGACGGCCGGGCGCGAAGGGCAGACGCCGCGCAAGCCGATCATGCGCATCAACAGCATGGACGGCATCAAGCGCGTGGTGAAGCGCGGCATGGGGCTGGCGGTGCTGCCGGATTATCTGGCTTCAGACGAGCCAGACCTGGAAAAGGTGCTGGATGAGGCGGACGTGCCGGCCTTCAACACCTATCTCGTCTATCCGGCCGAGTTGAAGACGTCGAAGCGCATCGCGGCCTTCCGTGACTTCATCGTCGCCAAGGCGCGCGAGTGGGCGTTTTGAACGGTCGCAAGAAAAAGTGCGACGCAGCCCCCGTCAGCGTCGCACCATTTTGCCCGATCAGTCGGGATAAGGCCGTTAGCCGACCTCTTCCTCGTGCTCATGGTCGTGGTCGTGCTCATCTTCGCCGACCTTCTCGACCTCGACTTCGATCTCCAATTCGCCAATCTCGGCAAACTGCAGGTGCGCGTGGAAATGGTCACCGGCGCGCAGGGCGCGCTGGACGTCGTTGAACACGATGCGCAGGCCGCCCGGCTGCAGGGTCACGCTCTGCCCGGCCGCGATCTCGACGGTCGCCACTTCGCGCGTGCGCAGCGTGCCGTCATCGCCGACGGCCTGCGCCTGGAACACGGCTGGCTGCGCGAAGTCGATCTCCGCGCCGGTCAGCGTGACGGGTTCAGAGCCGGTGTTCTCGATGGTCATATAGACTTCGATGGCATGGGCCATCGCGCCGGTCTCGCCGGTCCAGGCGTGGCTGACGGAGATGTTGCCCTTGCGGTATTGCTCGCCGTCGTGATGCGCGGTCGCAGGCATGACAGCCGCGAGCGCGAACGCGGCTGCGATCAGGATATGACGGATCATGTTGTGCTCCTTTATGGGGCCCACCGCCCCAGTTCTGAGTTGCGTTGTGTTCGACGGCAGGTCTCCTGGCTCGCGGGTCATCGCATTGGCCGTCCGCCTTCCCGGCCCGGATCGGGCCAGTGGCATCATGGAGGCCGGCTTGCCGCTTACAGTTGCGGGGGCAGCGCCGGATTTGCACCGGCTTCCCTGTTCGTCCCGTGCGGGAACCGCCGAACGCGAACAAGGTTAACCCCGGTCAAAACGCCGCGCAAGCTGCCATCCAAGATGGCGGAGCAGTGTCGTGAAGGCTGAGCCTGCGGCCCGTGAGCAGCGCGGAAACACCCGGCTGATAGGCTGATGCGGCGATGTTCCGGTTGCGCGGTCAGTGGTCTAGCACGGTAAAGGGAAAAGCGGCGAACCGGTAAAAGCTGTTAACAAGTTGGGTCAGCAGCTTGAGGTGTGGCCTCAGGGCTTATCGGAATCTGAACACAGGCTTCCAAAAGCCTAATAATAATGCTATAAACGCGGCTTCTTCGGCGAGAGATCGTGGAGCGTCCTGCCGCCAGCGCTGCGGCGCGTCGGCGCTTTTTAGAAACCTCTCAGGTTTTCGGCGTGTTGCGGAGGCCGCAACTCGCCTGTTTGGCGTTCTGGACACTCTGGCGGTCTTCTGTTGTCGAGTTTCGCGTAGCACAGTTGGGCTTAGGGGGCAGCAACACGCCGCCATTGGGGGCAGTGGTGACAAACCGTGTTGCTGGCGCTGTGTTTTTACGCAGTCGGAAAGCGGATAACCCGCGCTGTTCGTATTTCGCGGCAGCGCCAGAATGAGTGAGACGGTAGACAATGGCTGCAAAAAAATCGCTGCAAAGAAACGGCTTCAAGACAAACGAGTATATCGTCTATCCGACGCACGGTGTCGGGCGGATCGTCGACATCGAGGAACAGGAAATCGCCGGCAGCACGCTCGAGCTTTTCGTCATCAACTTTGAGCAGGAGAAAATGACCCTGCGCGTCCCCACGACGAAATGCCAGTCGGTCGGCATGCGCAAGCTCTCCGAGGGTGCGATCGTTGAGAAGGCGATGACCACGCTGCGCGGCCGCGCGCGCGTGCGCCGCATGATGTGGAGCCGCCGGGCGCAGGAATACGAAGCGAAAATCAACTCCGGTGATCTGATTTCCATTGCCGAGGTGGTGCGCGACCTCTACCGCTCTGATAGCCAGCCCGAGCAATCCTACTCCGAGCGTCAGCTTTACGAAGCCGCGCTGGAGCGCATGGCGCGGGAGATCGCGGCCGTGGATGACGTGGACGAGGCTGTGGCAAGTCGTCGCATCCACGACGCGCTGAACAAGAGCCGCAATGGCGCGAAGCAGGCGCCGGAGCCGCAGACCGATGGTTCCGAGGCCGAGGTGCGCGCGGCGTAAGCCGGTCGTTCGCCGTCCGCAAACGAGAAAAGGACGGGCGCGGATCCCTCGCGCCGGTCCTTTTTTCATGCGCGGCCGCGGCTGATAGCGGGTGATCCTTTCAGCCCGCGAGACGGTATAATCAGTTGGTTTGTGATGCAGCCACGCAGGCCACGAGTGGTCCAATTCAGACATTTGCCTCCCGGCGCGGCGGCCGCCTAAGCAAATGGTTGGATCATGAGACCACCAGCGCGTCATGCCCCGGCGCGCCGGAAGTTGAACCGAGCATGAGTTACAGAAGTCAGGACGAAATCCGCGACGCCGCAGCCCCCTCGCCGGCCACCGAAGCCGCCGAGGCCGCCCTGCCGCCGAAACCCGCAGGAGCGGAGCGCATTGTGGTCTGGCCACACCGCTCGCTGGGGCGCGACGGCACCCTTGGCGTGGTCGCCATCGCGGCGATCGGCTTCACGATCGTGACGGCATGGGTCGCCGCGCCGGCCGCATGGTTCGTGGTGTTTCCGGCCAGCATCGCGCTCGCCAGTCTCGCCCTCGCCTTCTGGCTGAACATGCGCCGCGCCGAGCGCATGGAAATCGTCGATGTAAGCCCGAACGCCATCCAGATCATGACCAGCTATCTGGGCCGGCACCATCTCGTGGACCGGTTCAACCCGCATTGGGTACGCATCGACCTCAGCGACGAACACAAGATCGAGAAAAGGCTCATCCTGCGCGAGAGCGGGCGCGCCGTATCGCTCGGAGATTGCCTGTCGCCGTCAGAACGCGAGAGGTTGGCCGCCGATTTGCGCGAGAAAATCCGCCAGGCCCGCGACGGACTGACTTAGCCTTCCGGTTCGAGCGCGGCCATCAACTGGTCATGCGCCTTCTCCCGCGCCCAATCGCTCTCGATCTTGTTGCCCGCGCGGTCCATTACATAGAAAACATCGACCACCTTCTCGCCGAAGGTCGCCACATGGGCCGAGGCGATGTTCAGGTTCAGCGAGGCTAGCGCGTCCGCCAGATCGTAGAGCAGCCCGATCCGGTCCAGGCCGTTCACCTCGATCACGGTAAACTCGTTTGACAGCGTGTTGTCGATGATGACCTGCGGCTCGACGCTGAACG
>CAYYSM010000279.1:0-3767 GCA_964474225.1 uncultured Hyphomicrobiaceae bacterium | reverse complement strand
TGGCGGTCGCCCGCGACCTGAGCGAGGGCGACAATAACGTCATCGCGGTGATCGGCGACGGCGCGCTCAGCGCGGGCATGGCCTACGAGGCGATGAACAACGCCGGCGCGATGGACAAGCGCCTGATCGTCATTCTGAACGACAATGATATGTCGATCGCCCCGCCGGTGGGCGCCATCAGCCACTATCTCGCGCGGCTGACCTCGTCGGGCACGTATCTTTACCTGCGCGACATCGTCAAACAGCTCGCCAAGCGCCTGCCGAAGGGCTGGGAGCGGCGCGCTGCCCGCGCAGAGGAATACACCCGCAATTTCTGGACCGGCGGCACGCTGTTCGAGGAGCTCGGCTTCTACTATGTCGGGCCGATTGACGGACATAACCTTGAACACCTGGTCCCGGTGCTGCGCAATGTCCGCGACGCGGAACAAGGGCCGATCCTGGTGCACTGCGTCACGCAGAAAGGCAAGGGCTACGAGCCGGCGGAGAATTCTGCGGACAAGTATCACGGCGTCTCGAAGTTCGACGTCATCACCGGCGCGATGTCGAAGCCCAAGCCCAACGCGCCGAGCTACACCAAGGTGTTCGCCAACAGCCTGATCGACGAGGCGCGCCGCGACGACAAGATCGTCGCCATTACAGCGGCGATGCCGTCGGGTACGGGGCTGGACCTGTTCGGGCAGGAATTCCCGGAGCGCACATTCGATGTCGGCATCGCCGAGCAGCACGGCGTGACCTTCGCCGCCGGGCTGGCGACGGAAGGCTACCGGCCCTTCGCGGCGATCTACTCGACTTTCCTGCAACGCGCTTATGACCAGGTCGTGCATGACGTGGCGATCCAGCAGCTGCCGGTGCGCTTTGCCATCGACCGCGCTGGGTTCGTCGGCGCGGACGGGCCGACCCATGCCGGATCGTTCGATGTGACCTACCTCTCGTGCCTGCCCGGCTTCGTCGTGATGGCCGCGGCGGATGAGGCGGAGCTGCGCCACATGGTTGCCACGGCAGTGCAGATCGACGACCGGCCCAGCGCGCTGCGCTATCCGCGCGGCGAGGGCGTCGGCGTGGAGATGCCGGAGCATGGCGTGCCGCTGGAGATCGGGCGCGGGCGCGTCGTGCGCGAGGGCAGTAGCGTCGCGCTCCTTTCCTTCGGCGCGCGGCTGCAGGAATGCCTGTCGGCGGCGGACCAGCTTTCCCGTCACGGGCTTTCGACCACGGTCGCGGATGCGCGCTTCGCCAAGCCGCTGGACCACGATCTGATCCGCCGGCTGGTGCGCGAGCACGAGGTGGTGGTGACGATCGAGGAGTCTTCCATCGGCGGCTTCGGCAGCCATGTGCTGCATTTCCTGGCACAGGACGGGCTGCTCGATCAGGGCCTCAAGATCCGCACGCTGGTGCTGCCCGACGAGTTCGTGGATCAGGGCAAGCCCGAGCAGATGTATGCCGACCACGGCCTCGACGCGCATGGCATCGTGCGCACGGTGTTCAGCGCGCTTGGCCGCGAGGTGACTGCCGACAACCTCGGTGCGACCGGCCAGGGCGACGCCGGCTGAGGTGGCCGAACAATCGCGTCTCGACGTCGCGCTTGTCGCGCGCGGTCTTGTCGGAAGCCGGGCGCGCGGGCGCGATCTCATCAAGCGCGGGCTGGTGCGCGTTGACGGCGCGGTGGTGAGCAAAGCCGGCGCACTGGTCGGCGATCACGCGGAAATCACCATCACGGGCGACGAAGCTGGTCACGTCTCGCGCGCGGCGCTGAAGCTGGTGGCGGCGCTGGACGCCTTCGGCTTCGATCCGGCGGGGCGCGTGGCGCTCGATGTCGGCGCATCGACCGGGGGCTTCACGCAGGTGTTGCTGGCGCGGGGCGCGAGCCGGGTTTACGCGGTGGATGTCGGCCGGGCGCAGCTTCACGAGAGCCTCGCAGCCGATCCCCGCGTCGTCAGTCTGGAGCAGCGCGATGCGCGCAGCCTCAGCCCGGACGACGTGCCCGAGCCGGTCGGGGCGATCACTGTCGATGTGAGCTTTATCTCGCTGCGGCTCGTATTACCTGACGTGCTGGTCTTCGGTGCGCGGGATGCATGGCTGGTGGCCCTCATAAAGCCGCAGTTCGAGGTCGGGCGGGCGCATGTCGGTAAGGGCGGCGTCGTCACGGACGCGGCCGCGCGCGAGCAGGCTGTCGAGACGGTCCGGCAACTGGTCGCGGATCAGGGCTGGCAAACGCGCGCTCCGATCCCGTCGCCCCTGCGCGGCCAGAGCGGCAACCAGGAATATCTGCTTGGCGCCTGGCACGGCTGAAGCGCATTCCGAAAAGTGGGAACCGGTTTTCGGATAAAATGCGCGTTACACGGCTAATGTGATTATGCCACACTGTTGCCATCATGTTGCAACATCTCACGAGAGGTCAGCGGGCCATGGTCCCGCCGCCAGGATCAACACCAGCAGGACATAACCAATGGTAAAGCGCGCCGTCGTTGCCATGCGCGGCTGACCATTCGGCCCCTTGGCCGTCTCGCTCAGCCGTGTGATGATTTTCCCAAATGTCAAAGAACACACGTGAGCGAGCATCATGTTACGTTGGATCGAGCAACGAATATCCCCCTTTCGACGGGCTTCGATAGATCAACCGCCTGAAAACCTTGTCGGGTTCTTCTGGCATTACTGCCGGCAGATCTGGGGCACCCTTGTGGTCGTGGTGCTGGTCGGATCATTGGCCGCGCTGATCGAGGTGGCGCTGTTCACCTTTCTCGGGCGGATCGTCGACATGGCGCGCGCCGCTGAGACGCCGGGCGAATTTTTCGCCGAGCACGGAACCACGCTGCTGATCATGGCAGCGTTCGCGATCCTTTTGCGCCCGGTGACGTTCTTCGCGCACATGACACTGATCAACCAGTCGCTGATCCCGTCCTTCACGAACCTGATCCGCTGGCAGGCGCACCGTTATCTGCTGCGGCAAAGCCCGTCCTTCTTTCAGGACGATTTCGCCGGGCGCATCGCAAATCGCGTGATGAACACCGGCGGCGCCCTGCGCCAGACCATGGTCGATCTGACGGACTCGCTGTGGTTCGTGACGATCTATGCGGTGTCCACGCTCGTCGTGCTGTTCTCCGCCGATCCGCGGCTGATGGCGCCGCTGCTGATCTGGTTCTTCGGCTACGGGCTACTGCTTGTCTATTTCGTGCCGAAGGTGAAGCACCGCTCCATGCTGAATTCGGATGCGCGCTCGCTGCTGGCGGGACGGATCGTGGACAGCTACGTCAACATCCAGACGGTCAAGCTGTTCGCGCGCACCGAGCGCGAGGACGAGTATGCGGCGGAAGCGCTGGGTAATCAGACCGTCAAGTTCCGCGAGCAGATGCGCCTTCTGACGATCATGGAGGGCATTCTGTGGACCATGAACGGCGTGATGATCGCCGCGACGGTGGGGCTGGCGCTGTGGCTGTGGAGCCATCAGGCCATCACGCTCGGCGCGATCGCCGTGGCGGCCGGGCTGGTCATCCAGATCAACAACATGTCCGGCTGGATCATGTCGGTCGTCACCAACGTGTTCGAGAACATCGGGCAGGTGCAGGAGGGCATCAAATCCATTTCGAACCCGCTGCGGCTCACCGATGCGCCGGGCGCGCGCCCCTTGACGGTGACGCAGGGCGAAATCCGCTACGAGGACGTCACCTTCCACTATGGCCAGGAAGGCGGGTTGTTGCAGAACCTGAACCTGACCATTCAGCCGGGCGAGAAGGTCGGGCTGGTCGGGCGCTCTGGCGCGGGCAAGTCCACGC
>CAYYSM010000278.1:0-3774 GCA_964474225.1 uncultured Hyphomicrobiaceae bacterium | reverse complement strand
CCGTGCATCCCGAGGATGTGGACATGACCGCGATCGAACAGCGGCTCGACACGCATGGCCTGCCGGACCCGGATCTGCTGGTGCGCACCAGCGGCGAGGTCCGGTTGAGCAACTTCCTGCTGTGGCAACTCGCCTATGCCGAGCTGATGTTTGTCGAGAACTACTGGCCGGATTTCGACCGCGAGGTCATGATCCGCACGATCAGCGCCTATCAGGACCGCGAGCGGCGTTTCGGCGGACTGTCTGCGCGTCGCACCGCCTGATCCGGCGGCCGCAAACCTGTCACATGCCTCCATTTCCGGGTTTACCCCCGCGTCAGGCCCGTTTATTTACGGAGAGCGGCGCGTTGCGGCCTGATTTCGCCAGATCGCGCCAGTCCTGCCGGTTGCGCCAGCTTGTCTGGCCAAGCGCCGGCCCTTCGCACTGAGCTGCCGGATGGCGCAAACGCACTGCTTTCGCTTGCGCCGGGCACGGCGTCCTCTTGCCACCAGAGGGTTGGACCCCGCCATCCATGCGCCAGTCGCCTCGACGCACCAAGCCCGCCACCCCGCGCGACGGCAAATCGCTGCTTCCGGGCAACAAGCTGAGCCTGCGCATCATTTCGGGCGTCGCGCTTGCCGCCGGCGCGCTGGCGCTGACCTATGCCGGACCGCTGCCCTTCGCGCTCATGGTGACGGCCTTCGTCGCCGTCATGGCGTGGGAGTGGGGGCGGCTGGTCTGTTCCAGCGGAATTGACGGAGCCTGGGCCATTCAGGTCGTCGCGACGGCGGCCGGCACCCTTCTGGCGGTCTGGGATTGCCCCGCCTGCGGGCTGCTGGCGATCATCGCCGGTACGTTCGCGGTGTTCGTGCTGCGGCGCGTCGATATGGGCACAGCGCAGTCCTGGTGGGCGGCCACCGGGGTTTATTACGTCGGCTTGCCGAGCATCGCCCTGGTCTGGATCCGCTCGGACCCCGAATTCGGCTGGGTTGCCGTGCTGTTCATCTTCATCACCGTCTGGACGACGGATACGGCAGCCTATATCTTCGGCAAAACGATTGGCGGGCCGCTGCTTGCGCCGGACATTTCGCCGAAGAAGACCTGGGCGGGTTTCGCCGGGGGGCTGATTTGCGCCACGGTGCTCGGGTCGGCTGTGCTGATTGGCGTGGCGGGCGCGCAGGCCTGGTGGGCGGTCATCGCGCTGAGCGCCGCCGTGTCGGTGGTTTCCCAGGCCGGCGATCTCGGCGAGTCGTCGCTCAAGCGTCTGTTCGGCCGCAAGGATTCCAGCGGCATCATACCGGGGCATGGCGGGGTGCTGGACCGGGTTGACGGGCTGGTCTTCGCTGCTCTGACCTGCGCCATCTTGGCGCTGCTCAGGGCGCCGGACGCGCCGGGGTATGCGCTGGTTGTGTGGTCGTAGACGGCAATGAATGAGGCGGGCGTGGAAATAACGCGGAACGGCGCAACGGCGAAGCCGCAGGGCGAGGCTGGCCTGGGGGAGGGCACACCGGTCTGCAAACGGGTCAGCGTGCTGGGCGCGACCGGCTCGATCGGGGAGAACACGCTCGATCTGATCGCCCGGAACCCCGGCTGCGCCGAGATCGTGGCGCTTACCGCGAACACCAATGCCGCGCGTCTGGCCGAGCTTGCCATCGAGCACCGCGCCGAAATGGCTGTCATCGGCGACCCCGATCAGTATCAGACGCTCAAGGATGCGCTCGCCGGCACGGACATCGCCGTTGCCGCAGGTGAAGACGCCGTCGTCGACGCGGCGCGCGCTCCGGCGGATTGGGTCATGGCGGCGATCGTTGGCGCGGCGGGTCTGCGACCGGCGTTCGCGGCGGCGGAGCAAGGTCTGGCGCTGGCGCTGGCGAACAAGGAATGCCTGGTTTCGGCGGGCGAGGCGTTCCTGCGCGCGATCGAGGCCGGCGGCAGCACGCTGCTCCCGGTCGACTCCGAGCACTCCGCCGCGCAGCAGGCCATGCAGGGCCATCCGCGCGGCGCGATCGAGCGTATCCTGCTCACCGCCTCGGGCGGACCATTCCGCGAATGGACACTGGAACAATTGCGCGCGGCGCGGCCCGAGCAGGCGCTGAAGCACCCCAACTGGGAGATGGGGCAGAAGATCACGATCGACAGCGCCACTTTGATGAACAAGGGGCTGGAGCTGATCGAGGCCTACTATCTGTTCCCGGTGGAGAAGGAGCAGCTCGGCGTGGTCGTTCACCCGCAGTCAATCGTGCATTGCCTCGTCGAGTATTGCGACGGCTCGGTGCTCGCGCAAATGGGCGCGCCGGACATGCGCACGCCGATCGCTTTCGCGCTGGCCTGGCCGGAGCGGATGTGCGCGCCGACAGAGCGGCTCGATCTGGCGCGCATCGGCCAGCTCACCTTCGAGCCGCCTGATGCGACGCGCTTTCCCGCGCTGCGCCTGGCGCGAGAGGCGATGGAGGCTGCGGGCAGCGCGCCGACGGTGCTGAACGCGGCGAACGAAATCGCCGTGGCGGCGTTCCTGAACAAGCGCATCGGCTTCATGGCCATCCCCGAGCTGATCGCGCGCACGCTGGATCGCGCTGCCGGCGAGATCGGCACGCGAGCGCCGGAAACGCTTGACGAGGTTCTCGCCACCGATCAGCAGGCCCGCCAACTGGCGCAAGACCTGCTGCCCGAGGTTACGCGCGCCGAGGCCGGATGAGCCAACCGGCGCGCCGCAAGCCATCATGGAGACTTAGCAGCCAATGGGCATTATCGAGAGTCTGATTGCATTCGGGACCACTGTGCTGGCCTGGGTGATACCTTTTCTCATCGTGCTTGGCCTCGTGGTGTTCATCCACGAAATGGGGCACTTCCTCGTCGCGCGCATGAACGGCGTTGCGGTTGAGGCCTTTTCCATCGGTTTCGGCCCAGAGATCGGCGGCTTTCACGACAAGCACGGCACTCGATGGCGCGTGGCCTGGATACCGCTGGGCGGCTACGTGAAGTTCCTCGGCGATGAAAACGCCGCCAGCATGCCCAGTCAGGAAGCGGCGGCGAGCGTTTCGCCGGAGGACCGCGCGCGGATGTTCCAGTTCAAGCCGGTGGGAGTGCGGGCGCTCGTCGTCGCGGCCGGGCCGTTCGCCAACTTCGTGCTGGCGCTGGTGATCTTCACCGGCCTGTTCATGGCCTATGGCAAGACCGTGATCGAGCCGCGTGTCGAAGAAGTCGTTGCCGAAAGCCCGGCGGAGCGCGCCGGTTTCCAGCCCGGCGACCTGATCCTCAGCATCGAGGGCGACGAGATCGAGAGCTTCCAGGACATGGTGCGCATCGTCGGCCTGAGCGCGGATCAGCCGCTTGACATTGTGGTGGAGCGCGGTGGCGAGCGCGTGAGCCTGACAGTGACGCCGGAACTGGTCGAAACCGAAAGCCGCTTCGGCAGCGCCAAGATCGCGCGCATCGGCATCCGCGGCGGCGCCGATCGCAGCGAGGTGGTCACCAAAACCTATGGGCCGCTGGAGGCGGTCGGCCAGAGCTTCCAGGAAACCTGGTTCTGGATGAAGCAGCCGATCATCTTCATCGGCGAGCTGATTGGGGGCCGCGCCTCGGCCGATCAGCTTGGCGGACCGGTGCGAATCGCGCAAATGTCTGCCGAAGTTGCGTCGATTGGAATCCCGGAGCTTCTGCGCTGGACCGCGATCATCTCAATCAGCATCGGGCTGATCAATCTCTTCCCGATCCCCGTGCTCGACGGCGGGCACCTGGTCTTCTATGGCATAGAAGCCATACGTGGCCGCCCATTGAACGAGAAGGCGCAGGAAA